>NZ_LMFX01000035.1:0-28773 GCF_001426985.1 Caulobacter sp. Root1472
TCCGGTCAGGACCGTCCGTCCCCGCCGTTCCCGGAACACAGGCGTCCGGCTGCGCACCGAAAGCGTCCGGATTCATCCGCACCGCGACACATTGCAGGTGCTGATTCACATCGTACTTGAACTGCGTGACGCTGGTGATCGTTTCGGCCGAGGCCGCCTGACCCAGGCCCATACCAGCGACCGCGGCTGCGACCGCCAAAAAGCGCTTCATGATGTCCCCCACGATCATGGCTGCCCCACCTCGGTCTTGATAAGCAGGCCGCTCGTAGTGTCGTAGGTGTTGCGCGTGAACGAGGCCGGGACGAAGTCCGACCCATCCGTGGCGTTGCCGGTTCCCACCTCAGTCAGATATTCGACGCCGTCGACATTGTAGTTATGCTTGACGATTTTTCGCTTCTGCAGGTCGTTGCCATCCGGATCAGGCGAAATCTCGAACACCGGACGACGACGAATGTCGTACGTCGTGTAGGAAATGTCGCTGCTCCCTGGGATCGGACCGTCCACGGCGATGACGTTGCCCACGAGATCGTACGAATAGCTTGTGGTGGCTGAAACGGAATTGTCGCCGGCCTTCGTGGTTTCGGATGTCTTGAGCAGATTGTTGGTGTTGTAGGCGTAGGAAGTAACGACTTCATCGGCCGTACCGACGCACGATGCGGGGTTGCCGGGCGTCGCGACGCGGCAGGACGAAGTCTGGGTCAGACGATACACTGGCGTTGAAGCGAGCGGGGTGTTGCTGGCGTCCTTCACCATCGGCGTCAGCAAGCTGTAGGTGTAGCGGACCTCAGGACGGACATTACTGGCGTCCGCCGGCATGGTTTTCGATTTGAGCCCCCCGTGAGCCGAATAATAGGCAAAATCCGTCACATTGTTCTTCGGATCGGTGATCTTCTTGACTTTGTTGCAGATACGGTAGTTGTCGGCGGTGCAGCTGGCTTCGTATTCATACCGGGTGACCAAGGGCGAGCCGCCGCTCTTCGGATAGACCGATATGCTCGTGATGTTGCGGCGGGAGTCGTAGCCGTACTCGGTATAGCCGCCGGTGAGCGTCGATCCGCTGTAGGTCGCCTCAGGCGAAATGAGCCGCTTCAGGGTTCTGTTGTCGGCCCTATAGGCTGTATTGTCATTGTTGTATTCATACTTCGTAACGCGACCACGACCGTCGGTAAACGATGATATTTGGTCAAGATAAAAGTATTCTATATCGAACTTTCCGGTAGTGCTCGACAAGAACTGAAAGTTAGCCTTCTCCGATCGAACGGAATAGGTCGATTGATCCGGCTTGGTGGCGGTAATTATGTAAGGAGCCGTTCCTACCGTTCCGTCCGCCCAGCTATAAGCGTAGGCGGTCGTCATACCACCGACATAGGCGTTGGTGACACGACGCGTTTCCGGTGCAAAGCTGTACTGCTGGTCGCGCCCCGAAGGCAGCAAGGCCCACTCGGGCATAAACCGACCGATAGCCACCCCACCCGCGTCCGAATAGGCGGATGGAAAGGCGATGTTCAGCGTCGGCCAACGCGGGGCGTTCGGCGACGTGCATGTGGCGGCATCAACACCACAATAGTCCTCAGAAGCATTAATTATGTAAATCTTCTTTGGTTTGTAGGCAGTAAATCCACCAACACTAGGCAAACTGGACGAAATCGGGTCATATTCATATTTTATCATCCAACCAGATGAACTGACTACCGTCTTTGGATAATAAATGGCCACGCGATGCGTAGTATAACCACCACCGTTCTGCTCCGTACCGCCGGAACTTATGGCAAAGTTTGCACTTGCCACGATATGGGATATTTTTATCACCTCGCCGTCCGGTTTATCAATCTGGGTAAGCACGGCGAGCTTACCCATTACCCCCCCAAACCCCTCCGAATTCTTCGTCGCATCAAGTGTATAGACGATTCCGTCTTTATCGAAATATTTACATCCGCCATCACAACTATTTAAGAAGATGTCGGCGCCAATAATGAAGCGCTTCTCGCCGACCACAATTGCAAGCTGCCCGCCACCTGACGTGCCGACAGTGCGCGCATAGTCGATCATATAGCCTGTGAAACTATCATGATAATCCGTGAGAGCACCCGTATATACGATCCCAGCGTTATGCATGACTTCCCGGATTCCGGCCGTGGAAATGCTCGGAAGATCGAGGCTGGGTGAGCCCGAGATGAGATTCACACCGTTCTGATCCATCGCCCTGGTCGGCGGAGGAGGTGGGGCCGCAAAATCACCAGCGTGAGCGGCAAGCGGCTGGCAGATCGCCGCTGCAAGCGCAAAAGCGCTGGCGGCGCAGCTCAAACGGAAAAGCGCGCGACCGGAATCATGGCCGTTTACTGCTTTGGGCATTAGAGTTCCAAATCTAGATTTCCGAGATGGCGCGATGCGCCTGCAGGGCTTGATGCGCGGAAGAAAGGCCCGTTCGCTGGCGCGGCCGGCCCACAAGAAACGGGAATGGGATCATGCCGCCCCTGCGCCCCACCCTAACCGCCGGCGCGACTTCATAAAAAGCCAATGAAACGCCCCAACCCAAATCCCCCTGGACCTTGACCGTATGAGGTAGCCCCATAGGACGCAACCAGGGCGGGATGAAATTTATTCAATAGCGCTCGATTCAACGCCGGCTGCCCAGTTCGCCCCCCTTCGCAACATGTCCATCGTTGGTCGTCTCACCAGCGGGCCGCCCGTGGCCGGCTCGGCGCCGCAGCCGGGGCGCAGCGCCTGTCATTGCCGCCTTCGTACTCCAACGCCCTCTTTGTTCCTCCTCGATCTCGGTGGCCCGCACGGTCGGCGCAACACCCGTTGGCCGCATTAGGCGGCCGGTCGCCAGACCTCGGGAGCTCACGCCGCGCACCCGATCGCAACAGGCGGCGCACCCAACCTCGAAACTTTGGTTCGGACGGGATGAAAGTTCAAAGACGGGTCGTCCGGGTTGCGTCGCAGAAATTCCCGCTCTACTTACCCGTCAAAATGGAAAGGGCGACGACCTTGAAGCGTAAACTTCTTGTCCTGGCGGCGGTCGTCTTGATTTCGGCGGCGGCGCCCGCCTATGCGTCGGACGCCCAATTCGGCCAAATCACCAGCGTCATGGGCATGTCGAACGGCGCCGTACTCTTCAACACCACGGGATCGAGAGGGACCCGTCCATCATGCTCCGGCCCCGGCCTGGACGCCCGCTACGCGATCAACGCCAGCACCTTGGCCGGGCAGGCGCAACTGTCGGCCTTTATGACGGCGTTTGCGCTCAAGAAGCGCATCTTCATTCACGGGACTGGCGCCTGCACGATCTGGGCGGACACCGAAACCGTCGATTATTTCCTGATTGAAGACTGAGTACCCGCCGGCGGAAACGCCGCGGGCCCACATCGGCACCATCAGGGATGGATGCACTTGGGCCGACCTGCGGGTGCAAGCCATAGCCGCGTTCTACAATCCCATCGGCTGCGAGATTTCAGACGCCTAGCGCCCGACCTGGTCCCCAGCTGTTCTGGTCGATATTGATTACCGCCCAGGCGACGAACAGCAAGATCCAGTCGATGGTCGCCTGTATTCGTGCCGGAGCGTCGTTGGCGTCACCCTGCGTCGGTCATAGGACGACAATTGGGATGTCGGAAGCCGACGGTGGTTGCCGGACAACCTGGCAAACCTCGGGCGAGAGCCCGCCAGACCCAACTCGCCGTCCGGGTGAGCTTTCGGCATCGACTTGCAACCACCAGCCGCATCACTCAAGGTGGAGCTTCCATCAGGACGATGGGAATTGAGGACCTGCATGAACATCATCGGCAAGATTGTCTTGGCGGCGACCGCCGGCGCTGCGATGTGCGCAGCAACGCCAAGCCAGGCCTTCGATTGGGGCGTTGCCGTCAAGATCGCCAGCGTCGAAGCGACCTACATGCCCAACCTGGTGGCTTTCACCGTCGATCGGCCGGTGGGAAGTTGCGCCGCCGGCCAGCA
Source organism: Caulobacter sp. Root1472 (assembly GCF_001426985.1). Classification (NCBI taxonomy): domain Bacteria; kingdom Pseudomonadati; phylum Pseudomonadota; class Alphaproteobacteria; order Caulobacterales; family Caulobacteraceae; genus Caulobacter; species Caulobacter sp. Root1472. Next base: position 3,958 of record NZ_LMFX01000035.1, read on the forward strand.
GCTGTTGTACATGCCTACCGGGGCCACGGACGACTTGAAGGCCTACAACGCCAACGCCGTCTTCTCACTCCTGCTCAGCGCCAGGCTTGCGGGCCAGTCGGTGATGGTCACGGGTAACAATGCTAACTGCACTGTACTGTACGTGAACATGCAATAGCTTGGGGGCTGATCAGATCTTCGGAACTGGAAAGGCCAGTGGGCCTGCGGACTGGGACTTGGCTTGTGGTACTGGCCCTATTCGACGCCTACGCGACGTAGGGTCGTGCGTGTCGCCGTGCGGGCGGCAGCGGCGTCGCTGTGAGCGGCACGCTCCTTGTCGAGATCCCCAGCCCCAACAAGAGCATTCAGCCAAACCGGCGCGGGTGACTTTCCACAAGACCAATGTAGCGTTGGTCTTGCTGGCCAACCAAAATCATTTGTTGATCGAGACCCAGCCGAGGCTTTCAGTATCGCTGTAGACGTCGCAGACCGCCACACCGCCGATATCAACCGGCAAGCCCGTGCTCAGGGCGGTCAATACAGTGGCGAGCAGTCCCTGGCCTGCCAATGTGGTCGCGGAGAAGCCCATGCTTGAGCGCTGCGGGTATTGCAAGCCGGCGCTTGGATTCGGGGCGTATCGACGAAAACTAGCACTGATCCGGCGTTGTTGGGGACCACCTTGATCACCCGCACATTGAGGCTCTGACTCGCGAGCGCGGGACCGGCGGCGACAGCTAAGGTGAGCAAAACGGCGACGAAGATCTTGATTTTCATAGCTTCCATAAGGCCATCGCCGCACGATCCAATATGTCTAAGGCTGACGGTTCGGCTTTAGGTAGCACACGAACCATAGTGAAGCTCGTATGCTTCGCATATGGAACTTGCAGGTAAAGAGTAAACGGTGTTCTGCCCCACCTAGCGTCGGTGTTTGTATCCTTGGAAGGTGCGCGCCCTGAGTGAGGGCAAGCCTGGTTCCATGACAATGCCACCTGATGATACCATGACGGAGACCGCGCCGGTGCGCCGGCTGGAGGTTTTCACCGGCGCGCGCCATCGGCGGACATGGTCGGCGCAGGCCAAGCGCCAGATTGTGGCTGAGAGTTGCAGCGGTCTTGAGACGGCTTGTTCTGTGGCGCGGCGATACGGCTTGGCGCCGACGCAGCTGTTCACCTGGCGACGGGAGTTGCGCGCGATGGCGCCGCCGCCGTCGTCAGAGCCCATGTTCGCGCCCGTGGTCGTGGAGCCACCCTGTGTGGACGGCTCCCTGTCGGCAAGGATGTTCTTGAGCCACTTGCAGGGTTCGTCGGTGCGGCCATGTGTTCGGCCTGTCGACGCGGCGCTGAAGGGCCGCGGGCCATAACGTCTTGATCGCGCGTGCCGGGTGCGGTCGAAACTACGCTCTGGCGCTTCATTCGGGGAGACATGCCCTCGGCTGAATTCGAGGCGTGGCTCTATACCCATGATGAGGTTGAGGTCGAGTTGGGCGAGCAACTCTATCTCGATCTCGTTTCGCTCGATTATCGAGATCACCACGCGTTGTTTGCTCTGCGAGAAAGCCTCGCAGTTGGTCTTCGTCCGCGCCTGAAATGTGAGTGCATTGCGCTGCCGGATTTGGCTGTGGTGCCGATGGGCTTCGATGGCTTGGACGCCAGGGTCTTCGCGACTTTGGATCGGGTCTGCGATCACGGCGGTCGTCAGTGGTGGCTCTACCTTTCGAAATGCAGAGCTTGCGGCCAGAATTGGATGGTTGCTCAAGAGGAACGCATCTTCGGCGCCTATTTCCTGCAACGCCTGAGCGCTGCTGAAGCCGATCAAATCGTGATCGAGAGGCGTTGGCCGACGAACTTCATGCTTGGCCCGAACGTCAGTTGGCCCGCGCGCCGCAGCGCGGAGCCCTGGCCGAGGCCATCCGCTACGCCCTGGGCCGCTGGGAGGCGCTTAGCCTGTTCCTCACGGACGGCCGTATCGATCTGGACAACAATCCCGTCGAGCGCGCGATCCGGCCCATTGCCCTGGGCCGCAAGAACCACTTGTTCGCCGGTTCGGACGGCGGCGGCGACGGCAGCCGCTGGGCCGTGGTCGGTTCGCTCATCGAGACCGCCAAGATGAACGGCGTCGAGCCCTTCGCCTATCTGCGCGATATCCTCGAATGCATGGTCGATGGCCACCCGTCAACCGCCTCGACGAGCTGCTGCCTTGGGCCTGGAAGAGCGGAAATCACGTCAACACCTGACCGACATGCAGCGGCCGGACGCACACAGCGCCCTGGGCGACGACGGCTGGAGCGCTAGACCTAATACATCCGCACCGAGGCGACCAGCGAGGCACCATCGGTGTCGCAGTTATAGACATAGACGGCGACTTTTCTCTGGGTCGTGAAGGCGGTCAGCAGCGTCGCCGCCATAGTCTCGCGATTGCTCATCGAATTGGCAATCCGGAAGGCCGTCGGTTGGCTGCAGCCCATCGGATTGGTCGTGCCGTTGATGTAGAAGTCGAAGCCCAGATCGCGGGCGTTGACGCCGACCAAGGGGGCGAGCGTCGTGCTATCTGGGCCAGCATAGGCGGGGGCCGCTAGGCCGAGCGCCGCGATAGCCAGGACGATGCCGAATTTTTCTAGGCGCATTTGCTTCCTCACGATTCCTGAACGTTGGTCAGCGCCACGCCCGCACAAATCAACGTTGCGGCGAAGACTAGCCGCGCCCCAAGATCAATACTCAAGACACCCATCTCCCAACCCGTAGCTTGACCTTAATTAGGTCGATCACGCCCTGCAATCAAGCGGCGAAGAGATTTCCAGCAACGCCTAAAGGTTCAGCATTTGTGCCTTCCGCCAAGCCGGCGCCACGCTCAGTTCGAGGCCGCTTCCCAGTTCGGCCTCTATGAAACCAGCTATTCGGCCGTTGGCTAAATGCTAAATGGACACGCAAAGCCTATGTCGGTTCAGGAAAGCGCCGGACCGAGCGTCTTTCCGAATCGACAGAGGCCAGCGAACCTTACGAGAAGCCGTACTCCTGGATCGCGCACGCGGGCAGGCTAGAATCGGGAACCGCCTGGGCCTGCACATAGTAGACCGTGACCTGTTTACCCAAAGAGAAAGCCAGCATCAGACCAGAGACATAGGCTTGGTAGTTGGGGTGCGTGGTGTCCAAGTAGAGTATGCCCCCGGTGCATTCGGGAGGCGCATTGTCGAGCGAAATCCGAAATGGCATGTTGCCCGGCGAAGAGAGGAAAATACCGGTGATCTTGCCTGTTCGCCCCAAGGCATAGCTCTGAGTCGAGGTCAGCAGGATCGGCAGGGCCACAACAATGGCGGTAAGCGCTTTTAGCATGAATCCTCGAACATGGTTGAGCTCGGACCATCCCGAACAAGCTTAGCTGTTACTATGGTAGACGACCCGTTGCGAGCGTCCTGCCGCCGGAAACCTCAGGTGAACGCGGCGCTGTCGGCCATGCGCAACAAGACCGACAAGCACGACGCCCGCGGCATCGCCCAGATCCTGCGGTCAGGCTGGTACAGCCGGGTGCATGTGAAGAGCATCGAGAGCCACCATCTGCGCGCCCTGATCTCCTGCCGGAAGGTCATGCAGCGCAAGTGCATCGACCTGGAGAACGAGATCCGTGGCCTTCTGAAGATCTTCGGCGTGAAGCTGCCGCTGCGGCTCTCACGCGGCGCCTTCGACATCGCCGTGCGCGACACCATCCAGAGCGACCCGGCGCTGAGCCACGCCCTACTGCCGATGCTGGCTATCCGCAGGGTGCGTTCTGACCTAGCCAGGAGCCGTCTGCAGGTCGTCCTCCAGCAGGTGCGCCTGGGCGTGTCCCTGTCGCAAGCCTTGCAAGAGGTGAAGGGGTTTCCGTCGACCATCGTGCGGCTGGTTTCGGTCGGCGAGTCGACCGGCGCCCTTGGGCGCATGCTCCAGCGTTCGGGCAAGCTGGAGGAGGACGCCGCGGTCTGCGGCATCGAGGCGGCCGCACGGCTCATGGGACCCGCCCTGATCGTCCTGCTGGGCGGGCTGATCGGCTTGATGATGGCGGGGCTGCTGTCGGGGGTGACCGAACTGGGGCAGGCGGCGCTGAATTGAGCACTATCGTATAGACCTAACGCGCCGTGGCTGCATCTCCTCGAGCGCCCCCTACGATCAAGATTCGAGGAACTGCTCGGTCGCCTGTGGTTGACGGGACCCTGGCGCGCACGATTTGCGCGCTGGCGTTTGGCGGCTTCTCGATTCGCTGAGCGCGATATTGAGGGCCCGCGCCGATCAGCGACGCGGTTGGCCATTCGCGGCGCGCGCTTCGATCTCGTCAAGATACGACTGCAGGTCGTGCTGCAACAGGCCCGCCAGGGTGTGCCGCTGTCGCAGGCGCTGCAGGCGGTAAAGGGCGACCGCCGACCGTCGTACGCGTGGTTTCATTGCGTGAGTTGACACCGGCGCCTTGGGTCGGATGCCGCTGCGCTCGGGCAAGCTGGAGTAAGACGCCGCGGTGTGCGGCATCGAGACGGCCGCGCGGCTCCTGGGACCGGCGCTGATTGTTCTCTTTGAGAGCTTGATCGGGTTAATGATGGCAGGATTGCTTTCGGGTTATCGCGTTGGCCAAGCTGTACTGAACTGACCACTGTCATTTAAACTTTGGCGAGCACGGTTCGCGGCTTGCCCGCCACCTCCCACCGTCCTACTGATCAAGCTTGACAGTATGGGTCGGGGGAACTGATGGCTTTGGGGATGCGGCTAATCATGGCCGCGGCGGCGGCAGTGGTCGCGGCGGTAGGCGAGCCTTCGCAGACATGGGCTCAGGCTTCGACGACCTACACCTATGATCCCCAGGGGCAGTTGAAGACCGTCGCGCGGGCGTCCGGCACGCTGACCTATTCCTACGACGCGGCGGGCAATCGCACCCAGTTGGCCGTGAGCGCCGGCGGTTCCATGGCCCGGGCCAGCGCGCCTCTGGCGGCGGTCCAGAGTTCGGAAACCACCGATGAAGCCGTCAAACCGGGCGATGGCCTGACGTCCGCTCCCAATGACGACGCGCGCCTGGCGGCGCTGAAGGCGCGAGCCTTGGTCGACATGGCCGGCAAGCCGGTTCCATCCCTGGGCGCGGTGCAGGGCCAATAGTCATGACCGCCGCCTGCGACTTTAAAGGAATGCCTCAACCCGTGCTGCCTGAACCTCTGGCCTTGCCGCGCCCGACGCGCGGTGGATTGGTGTTGGCGCTTGCTCTGGCCGTGACGATCATCGCCGGCCCAGCGTTGGCGCAGGAGGCCCCTGCACCCGAACCGGCGGCAGTTGCAGCCAACCAACCGATCGAGCCGGCTGAGAGGGCCAAGGCCTCTGGTCCCGTGTTCAACGCCGCGCCCGCACCCGATCCAAACGAAAGCGTGGGCTCTCCACCGGGTCCGACGCCGCCGATTTATTCAGTGGTCGATAATAATGGGGTGGATCTGCTTTCCGGTGTTCTGACACTGAGCGAACCGATCAACAGCATCGGCGGCAACGGCGCCCGCGGCTTGGCGGCGAATGACTTGCATCGGGCTGGATCGGCATTGTCATCGCTAGATTCGTATATTCAAGTTTGGGGAACGTTCAACTCAGCGACTTCGTCTAACTTTCCCAACATCATCGTCACTACGCTCGTTTTGTCGGGGCGCAGCATGATGTTTATCGGCCAACCCGCCGGTGGCGCCGTGACGCCGCTCTATGACGCTCAAGGGCGATTCACTCACACCTCCTCGGATATCACCTACCTTGGCGTCGATGGGACGGTCGCCAAATTCGAGTATGTGGTCTGGAGCACCTACAATCCCTCGCCTATTGGGCGGCTGATTAGCTTGACCTATCCGACCGGGGAGGTGTGGACTTTCACCCGCACTAGCGGTGTTGGCGCCGCGAATATGAAGGTCGAGAGTAGCCTTGGCTATGCGCTGGTCGGAAGCAACGCCAGCAATCTCTATGAACCTTTGGCGGCAAACCTGAAGAACGGTGGCTGCGACACCGTCGGATGCGCCGGCCCGACCTATGCCGACCAGAGAACCTTGGGGCGCGCCCTAGATCGAACGGGCTCCACAAGCTCAGGTCAGTTGGTCATGATCTGGAGGAACCCAACGGGCGACAAGCCTCGAATCTACACGATTAGGTCGGTCGAGAATGCCGATCGCGTGGTGGCTTTCAGCGACGGTACCTCCACCTGGACTTATGGCTATTCCTATGTCGTCGACACAACCACGAACCTTCCGGACGATGGGATACTGACGACGACAGTTACGGATCCGCAGGGCAATGTCCGCGTGGTCAAATCGCGCGTCTCCAATTCCCACGTTATCAGCGACAAATTCACGGGAACCAATGGGCTAACGCAGACCACCACCTTGCAGTACTCCGCTGACGATCAGGGGCTCGGTAAGGGCAAGATCAACCAGATCACCTATCCTGAAGGCAATCGGGAGTACTACGAGTTCGACGATTATCGCAACGTCACGGCCGCGTGGCGTATTCCCAAAGGCGTCCAGACGGGTGTTGATCCCGAAGTCACGGCGATTCCCGGGGCGACCGTTGCACGGGCGAGCTACAGCTGCCGACTGACCTTCGCCGGGGGGCAAAACTGCAAGTCGCCCGACTGGACGCGCGACGCGCGCGGCAATCAGACCGATTACGCCTACGACCCGGCCACCGGCGAGCTTCTCAGCGTCACCCAGCCGGCGGGGCCCAACGGCGTGCGTCCTCAGACACGCTACAACTACGCCTCGTTCACGGCCCGCTATGTGAAGAACGGCGTCATGACGGTCAGCCCTCCGGTTCGCCGTCTGGTGCGCAGTTCGACCTGCGCGAGCGGTGCGGCGCCGGCTTGCTTGGGCACGGCCGACGAGACGGTGATCGACTACGGCTACGAAGACAGCAACACGCCCAATAACGTGCTTTTGGCGTCCAAGACGGTCCGGAGCGGCGACATGCCCGGGCCCCAGTGGGCCACGACCCACTACTACCCGAACGACCGGGGCGATGTCGTTCTTGTCGACGGACCGCTGCCGGGCTCGGACGACCTGACCCAGATACGTTACGACGCCTCGCGTTGGAAGATCGGCGAAGTCGGACCGGACCCGGACGGCGCGGGACAACGCAAACACCCGGCCACCAAGACCGTCTATCGCGCCGACGGCCAGGTCCAGGAGACCCGCACCGGCGTGGTCGCGGACTTTACCGACGACGCCTTCGACAACCATTTCCAGGTCCTGCAACACGTCAGCACGGGTTATGACGCCCAGGCCCGCACGACACTGCAGACCTCCTACGGCAGCGACAATCACGCCTTCGCCCAAACCCAGACGGCTTACGACGTCCTTGGGCGGCTAAGCTGCGCGACCCAGCGGATGAACCCCGCCAAGTTCGACGCGCCACCGGCCTCGGCCTGCAGCCTGGGTGTGGCCGGCGGTGACGGACCCGACCGGATCACCGTCACCGAATATGACCCCGCCGGCCGGGTGGCGGATATCGTGTCCGGTTACCTGACCAGCGCGCAGAGGATCGAGAAAGTCGTCACCTACACGCCCAACGGCAGGGAGGCGACGGTCGCCGACGGCAAGGGCAACGTGACGACCTATGCCTATGACAGCCTGGATCGGCTGGCCTCGGTACGTTACCCGAACGCTTCGGGCGGCGGCAGCTCGGCCAGCGACTACGACGCCTACGGCTATGACGAGGCCGACAATCGCGTCACCTGGCGCCTACGCGACGGCCAGGTTCGAACCTTCAGCTACGACGCGCTCAATCGGGCTCAGAACGGCCTGCGGGGCGAGGTCTATACTTATGACAATCTGGGCCGGCGAACCTCGGCGGCCTATGCAGGCGGCATAGCCCAGACCGCCTACGATGCGTTCGGGCGGGTCAAGTCCGAGACCACCAACGGCCTGACGATGTCGTACGAGTACGATCTTGCTGGAAATCGCACCAAGCTGACTTGGCCCGACAACATCTATGCGACCTATGACTACGATCTGCTGGGGGCGATGACGGGGGTGCATGAGAGCGGCGGTCTGTTCGCGGTCTCGTTCTACTACAACGACCTGGGCCAGCTTTACCTGACCTATCGCGCCAACGGCGTGCCCACCTGGCGCGACTACGATACGGCCTCGCGCCTGGTCTATGTCAGCCAGGACGCCGCCGGCGTGGCGAACGACCAAGTCTGGACCTTCGACTACACCGCCGCGGCCCAGCTACGCACCCGCAACGCCACCAACGCCGCCTATGAGTGGAGCGGCGGCCAGGTTGGGACCAGCTATGTCGTCAACGGCCTCAACCAACTCACCCAGGCCGCCAGCAGCGCCATCACCAGCGATCCACGCGGCAATCTGGCCGGCGACGGCGCGCGGGCCTATTGCTACGACGTCCTCAACAACCTGACCGCCGCAGACCTGCCCGGAACCAACTGCGCCGGTTTGAGTTCGACCCCTGGTTCGGCCGGGGCGCGGCTGGCCTACGAGCCCAGCGGCCGGCTGTGGAAGCTGACCGCGGGGGCAACGACCACCACCTTCCTCTATTCAGGCTCGGACCTAGTGGCCGAGTACGACGGTTCGACCCTGTTGCGGCGCTATCTGCCCAGTCCCTCGGCCGACGCGCCGCTGATCTGGTACGAAGGCTCGGGAACGAGCGATCGCCGCTGGCTGCTGGCCGACGTCCAAGGCTCGATCATCGGCGCGGTCAATGACGCGGGCGCCTCGATCTTCACCAACACCTACGACGAATACGGCGTTCCGGCCGCCGGCAACCAGGGGCGGTTCCAGTACACCGGCCAAGCCTGGATCCCGGAGATCGGCCTGTACCACTACAAGGCCCGCGCCTATTCTCCGACCCTGGGTCGGTTTCTCCAAACCGACCCCACTGGCTACGACGACGGCCTCAACTGGTACGCTTATGTCGGCAATGATCCGGTCAATCGGGGCGACCCGGCCGGAACCACTTGCGCGCCTCTCCAAAGTTGTCCTGGCGGACAGAGCAAAATTCCACAGGCAGGAACTATGTCCCGAGTACCCGCGTCTGAAGCGCGGGGGGCAGGTGCTGACCGGGCGGCGCAAGTTCTATCCACGGTAGCAGATGTTCAGACTGTAAAAGTCGGGATTATTGCGGGTGGAATGGCGAAAGCAGGTAGTGCTACCAGCGGCATTAGTGGAGCTTCGAAGAGCTTAGGGGTAGTGGGAACGGCTCTTACGGTCGCAAGTGAGGGACTCAAAGTAAAATCTGAAATCCAAAATGGTCAGGATCCCGGAGTAGCTATTGCCGGTGCTGGCGGACGGATGGGCACTACGAGCGCCGCGAGTGCACTGGGTGGTTTTGTTGGAGGCCTTCTCGGCGCCCCTGGCGGGCCGCCAGGGGTTGCGGCTGGAATTGTTATTGGAGGAGGCGCGGCTGGGATCGGCGCGGATAAGTTGGGCGCAACTGATGCTGGAGGAAGGGCGGCTCAGACGGCATACGGACGTGCTGTCGAAGCTACACATGCGAATCCTGACTGGCAGGTTCCCGCTCCGTGGTAGGCGTAACTGAGTGGAGGAGCTATAACTCATGCCTGTAAAAATTTTGAGAACTAAGGCGGCGGCATATGCCTTTGGACAAATTTTTCTTCTGATCTGTCTGTATGGATTTCCATTTCTTGGGGGTGGCGATCCTATGCAGTACGCGCTGTATAGATCTAACTGGACGTTTGTTATTTGCGCCATATACCTCGTGGGCATTCCTTTTGCATTTATGTCGTTCTCAATATTAACTTCTGCATTCAATGGCGCTGCCGTCTACGAGAGTAATGGAAAACTTGTCTATCTAAATAAATTGTTTTGGTCAGTCGATATTGCGGACATCATGGGCGCGTCTATTGTCTTCCAGAAATATCTATTTATAAATTTGGATTATATCTCGATAAAGAGAACGGTCGGGAGCGATAAGCTTTTGCCGTTAGTTCTGCTGAAAGGGAATTCTGAACAGATTCTCTTAGCGGTGAAGGGTGTTATACGTCAAAATTGACTGCATTATAGGTTGATCGACTGGCTTTTAGGTCCTTGGGAAGCAGGGATATAAACTCGTTTTGGCGCGGTCCGCGACCTGGATCTGAAGGCCTTCGCATGACGCCTTCGCAGGCCGCACCCACGCCCCAGCCAGGCGACCGCCTCGTCGCCGCCATCGAGGCGCAGACGGTGGCGATCGGGTGTTGTCAGGTAAACGGCCCTCTCATGAGCGCGCCGGTGTGAGGCAGGATCCGCGAAAAGGCTGGACCTAGTCGCCGGAGACAGGCGGGAGCACGCGATGCGTGCCCTGTCCTTCAAACGTCATCGGTTCCCGGCGGAGATTATCCGTTACGCGGTGTGGCTCTATTTCCGATTCACCTTGAGTTTCCGCGACGCCGAAGAACTGCTATCCCAGCGCGGGATCGAGGTCAGCTACGAGACCATCCGCTGTTGGACGATCAAGTTCGGTCCACAGATCGCCAGGAACTTGAAGCGCCGTCGACCCGTCCCCTCGGCCTGAGGACCCTTCCTAAATCCTGACCTCCTCGCCGTGCCGATTTGTCAGCCCAGCGCCAGGTTTGCCCGGTCGCGGGATAATCGAGACCTCGGCATTTCTCGCCGCCCGAAGGCGGACGTTCCCAGATCGGAGAAGACTCAGGTTGCCCTGGCCTCCGGAGTTAGGGTCGTTTTTCGGTCGCGTCGCTGGCTATGTGCCGCATCGGCCTCAGACCGGCTTCGGCAGATCAATGGGTTGGACATTAAGCGCAGTAGCGATCTCGTACAGCGTCACCACCGTTGGGTTTCTTAGACCTCGCTCCAGGCCGCTGCGTTAGTTCTCAGTGAGGAGGCCCAAGCGGCGGGCTTGATCGACCGCGGGCAAGCGATAACCGCGGCAAATTGTCCCCCGGCGCGATCATCGGTCGATCATTAAGGCAGGCTGCCTAACAGCTAGGGCCATGGCCCGCCCCTTTGCCCTGCAGACCAACACCTCGATCGGCCGCGATGTTCGCGGGCTGCTTGGCACGGCGTGCCTGCTCCTGGCCCTGGTCGTGGCCGCGTTCGTCATTGTCCTGGCCCTGGCGGCCCGCGCCGTCAATGAAGGCCAGGTGCGCCAGGAACAGGTCCTGGCTCAGAAGATGTTGGAACGGACCAGCGCCAAAGCCAGCAACGATCTGACCTCGGCCACGATCTGGGATCAGGCGTACAACACGCTTCGGCCCGGCGGCGATCGGGCCTGGGCCGACGCCGAGATCGGTGAGTTCTTCATCTACAATCGCGGCGTCGACTTGGCCTACGCCGTCGACGGGGACGACCAGCCCTTCTACGGCTACACGGCCGATGGCAATATCCCGCCCGAGGCCTTGGCGGATTTCGGCCAGGTCACCGCGCCGATGCTGGCCGCGGTTCGCCTGGCCAACGCCAAGCAGCTGCGCGTCCTGCGCGCTAACATCGGCCCGGCCGCGCCGCAACAGGCGCAGACCCTCACGGGCGCGGTCGTCTGGCGAGGAGCGGTCTATTTCGTCGCCGCCTCCACGGTGATCCCCGAACACGCCTCGGCTGTCCGCCGGGTGGGCCGCACCTGCGTGCTGTTCACTGCTGTTCGCGCTGACACCACCTTGGTCAAAGCGGTCCGCGAAGATCTCCGTCTCAAGAACGCCAGGCTGGTCGGTCCTGACAACGCCGCCGCTCGCCTGCTGCTGAAGGACCACGCCGGCCGGCCGATCGCCGGTCTTGCCTGGACCCCGGCTCGGCCCGGCCTGACCGCCATGCGGGACGCTGCGGTGATCATCGCCGGGGTCATCGTCGTCCTGCTCGTCTCCGTCGCGGCCTTGACGGTGCGAATCCGCGGCATCGTCCGCCGCGTCGATCGCAACGCCGCCGATCTCGACGCCGCGCGGGCGGAGGCCGAGGCCGCCAGTCGTTCCAAGAGCCTGTTCCTGGCCAATATGAGTCACGAGATCCGCACGCCGCTCAACGGTGTTCTGGGCATGCTGCAGGTGGTCGAACGCGAGGGCCTGCCGCCTCAGCAAGGTCAGCGCATCGCCATAGCCCGTCAGTCCGGCCAGAGTTTGATGGTCCTGCTCAACGATCTGCTGGATCTCTCCAAGATCGAGGCGGGGCGGCTGACCCTGGAAATACGTGACTTCGATCTGGAGCACGCCCTGACCCTCACCTGTCGCGCGTTCGAAGGCCTCGCCGAGCAGAAGGGCCTGAAGCTTCAGCTGGACTTCGGTCCGACCCTGTGCGGCTTTTGGCGAGGCGACGAGGTCCGCCTGCGCCAGATCCTGGGCAACCTGATCTCCAACGCCATCAAGTTCACCGCGGCCGGCACGGTCGCCGTGGCGGCGCGCGCGGCCGACGGTGGGGTGGAGGTCAGTGTCACCGACACGGGCGTTGGCCTCTCGTCCGACAGTCTCGATCACGTCTTCGAGAGCTTCGTGCAGGGCGATGCTTCCACCACCAGGCTCTACGGCGGTACGGGTCTGGGCCTGGCGATCAGTCAGCGCCTCGCCCGGGCCATGGGCGGCCACCTGTCGGCGACGAGCGCGCTTGGCCAGGGCTCGTGCTTTAGCCTGTCCGCGCCGCTCGAACGCGGGTCCGAGCCGCTGGGCGCCGCCCAGCAACCAGACGACGGACCCTGTCTCTCCGGCGGCAAGGTCCTGGCGGTGGACGATAATCGGACCAACCGAACGATCATCCAGGCCCTGCTCGAGCCCCTGGGCCTGGAGGTGACCCTGGCCTGCGACGGCGCCGAGGCGGTGGCGATGTTTGAACAGGAACGCTTTGATCTGGTGCTGATGGATATCCAGATGCCGGGTGTCGATGGCCTGGCAGCGACCCGGTCCATCCGGCGGCTGGAAGAACGCGACGCACGAACGCCAACGCCGATCCTGGCCTTGACCGCCAACGTGATGGGTCATCAGGTGGAGAGCTATCGGGCCGCCGGCATGGATGGTCACATCGCCAAGCCGTTCGATGCGGCGGGCCTGATCCGTTCGATCGGCCGGGCGCTTCATCCAGAACAGAACGCCGAGGCGTAAGGATCACGCCTTTCCGAGCCGCTTAACGAGTCAGCCGATCGCCGACATCCGGCCGAACAGGTCGTCCCCATTCATATCGCCGCGCGCCGTACTCGCGACGGGAACCCGGATCAATAGTCGCGCGCCGGCGGCGTGCAGCCGCAACTGCTGACGCCGGTCAATCGTGCGAAGGGTCCTTTTCCGCCGTCCAGACCGAAGGCTCATCGGGTGAAATCCGCACATCCTGAAGCGGAGCCTCGGGAGTGCGCATCGGGCGCAGCGTCGATTCCCTGGCGTTGGCGTCGCTAGGCGGCTCGATCGGCGGATCCTGCGTATGCACCACCTTGGTCACCTGCTCGGGATCACCGACCAGCCGCGACGAGCCCGCCCTTTCGCCGTGGGCGACAATCACCGGCTCGGGGTCACGCGCCAGCGTCGGGATGGGCTGCCGCGGTACGGCGACCTTGTAAACGCCGCCCAGGCCATCGGCGTTTTCCGGATCCTTGCCCTGCGCCATCAACGACTCCTTTCGAGATTCCGGACCTAAACGCCAGGCGGGATCAAGGGTTCGTCACCGCATCATAGGCTGAGGTCAAGGAAGCGCAGGATCGCGGCGTTGACGGCCTGGGGCTGCTCCAGGTGCAGCCAGTGACCGGCAGCTTCGATGACCTGCAGGCGAGCGTCCGCGCAGCACTCCAGCGATGCACGCGCCAGACCCATCCAGGAAGGCGTCGTCTTGACCCCACAGCATCAGCACCGGCGGCGTGATCCGCGCCGGCGGCGCATCCGGCTTTCGCAGCCGCAGGGCACGGTAATAGTTGATCATGGCGGCGAGCGCGCCCGGCCGCGCCCACGCCTGCGCATAAGCGGCCAGATCCGCAGCCGAGAAGGTCCCCTCCTTGGCGGTCGCTTTCAGGGAGGCCTTCAAGGCGGCATGGTCAAAGGCGGAGAGATAGGCCTCGGGCAGCCAGGGCAGCTGGAAGAAGCCGACATAGGCGCTGCGCAACGCCTGCAGGGGGTGGATCGCGGCGTAGGCGCCAAAGACATCCGGATGCGGCCCGTCCATCAGCACCAGGCGGTGTAGGCGCGGCGGATAAAGTCTGGCGACCCGCCAACCGATCAGCGCGCCGCAGTCATGGGCCACTAGGTCGAAGCTGGCCAAGCCGAGCACGTCGGCCAGGCCGACCACGTCGGCCGCCAGAACGTCGATATGATAGGCTTCCAGGCTTTGGGGCTTGTCGCTGTTGTTATAGCCGCGCATGTCCGGCGCGATCACGCGGTGACCCGCCGCCGCCAAGGCCGCGATCTGACGCCGCCAGCCCCACCAAAATTCGGGAAAGCCATGCAGCAGGATGACCGGCGGGCCGTCGGCGGGACCGGCCTGCACCACATGCAGGCTCACCTCGCCGACGCCCCACCGGCCGCTCGTCCATCCCGGACTTAGAAGATCGTCCGCGCCCAAGCGTCACCCGCCGCCGACCCCGGCGTTGACCACGCCCGTGCCGTCGCAGATCGGGCAATCCCCACCGTCAACCTGGCCCGCACCGGAGCATCGCGCGCAAAGCGCCTCGCCCGATCCTGGCGTTCCCGGCGGCGCCTCATCACCTGCCTTGTCGGCCGGGCTCGTCGCGCCGCTCATGGTCGATTCTTTCGTTTCCCGGCGGCCGGCGCCGTTCCGCGAAAACCAACGGATCACAGGCCGACCTGTTCAATCGGCGCCCCAATGCTGCGCGTGGCGAGCCAACGCGACCTCGCTCCCGTCGCCGCGTCCGAGCGACCAGCCTTCGCGACCGTGGCGCGGCGGCCACGCCGCAGCTCCGTCGTGCGTCTTAACCGCGAATATCGCTTTGCAGGACGCGTCGGCGGGCACACCGTTCGTCGCCAACGGAGCGCCTCATGGTCTCGGTCCAGCAACTCGCGCAAGCCAATGTCGATCAGCCGGTTTCCAAGGCCCTGGCGGCGCTGGTCTTGGCGATGCTGACACTGTTTATCGCGATCGTCTTGCTAGTGTTTCTGGGCGCGGCGCCCAAGGCCGCCCAATCGCCAATGGACCTCGCACCGTCGACCACCGCCTATTCCTCCGCCCTTTTGACCAACAGCCCGGCCTGCGCCGCCGCGCTCGAGCGGGCCAAGGCGAGCAAAGCCCTCCCCGGCGACCAGGCCGTCGCGGCCAATACGGCCATGCTCCGCGCTTGCAAGCGGCCCTGACGCCACGGCCGGGCGCTTGAACCCCTTATCGCTGTCGCGCCGCCGATGACTCAAGCCGCCGCCAACGATGATCTCCGCTTCAGCGTCTAACCCCCTTTCCATCGATCCGCAGGCCTGCAACGCGGCAGAGTCATTCGTGCAAGCAGGTGTTCATTTTATCGCCGTGGATTTCATAAGCGCCGATGCGGCGGGCGGTGATCCGCCGCGCTCCACTTCCAGCGCAAGTCCCTCGTGATCGTCGTCAAGAACGCCGGCCATAACGTCCTGGTGGGCCCTCTATCCGGAATTACGGATATCGGGTCCCATAAATACGGAATTCCGGATTTCATAGACACCTCGCCGTTATTGATATATCCGTAATTCCGGATTTTCTTCCCACATTATCCGGAATGTCGGATGCGCACGGACATCTTCCAGACACTCGGCGAGGCGGTGAAGACCGCCCGTCGCGCCAGGGGCCTCACCCAGGAGCAACTGGCCAAGCGCTTGGGGCGCGAGCAGGGCCGGGTTTCCGAACTGGAAACCGACCTGACGCGGGGCCGGCTGGGAAAGGACCGCTTGACGTTGCTGGCGGAGATCTGCGACGCGCTCGACCTGGTGCCGGTGCTAGTGCCGCGAGACCAGGCCCGCGTCATCGCAAGCCTGCACGCCAGCGGCGACAAGGACGCCTCCAAGACGGGCCGACATCCGCACGCGCACGGCCCGGCCCGGTCGACCTTCGACGAGCTGTTCGTCGATCTCGGCGACGACGAGGAGGACCATCCCGATGGCTAAGCAGGCCACCGTCCTGGGCGCCTACCTGTTGGGCCAGCACGGCGCACCAGTGCGCGTCGGCGCCCTGACCCGGGACGGGGTCGGGGCGACGGCCTTCCTGCCCGACGAGGCGTGGCTGCGCGACGAGGCGCGCCCGATCCTCAGCCTGACCTGGTTCTCCCCGGGCGATCCGGCCGACACGCGCCGACGACTGGACTATCGCAGCGACAAGATCGGTCTCTATGGCGGGCTGCCGCCCTGGTTCGCGGGGCTGTTGCCGGAAGGCGCGTTGCGCGATCTGGTCATCAACGAGATGGGTCCCGGCGACCACGACCCCTTCGATCTGATCACCCGGCTGGGCGCCGATTTGCCCGGAGCGATCTTCGTGACGCCGGACAACGCCGAGGCGCCAGACTCCGCGGGACCGCTCCGTTGGGACAGGGTCGGAGGCTTTCGCGCGCCGGCGCCCGAGGGCCAGGTGAAGTTCTCCCTGGCCGGGGTCCAGTTGAAATTCATCGCCGCCGAAGCGGGCCAGCGCTTCACCGCGCCGGCTCGCGCTGGCGAAGGCCGCTACATCCTCAAGCTGGCCTCCGCCGCCTATCCGGGCCTGCCCGAGGCGGAGTTCACCGCCATGAGCCTGGCCAAGGCCCTTGGCGTGCGCACCGCAAATGTCCGCCTGGTCGCCAACAGCGACATCGGCGCTGTTCCGCCGGAAATGCTGGTGGGCGACCATGCGCTGGCGGTCGAGCGCTTCGACCGTACGACCGAGGACGGCCGCATCCACATCGAGGACGCCGGCCAGATCCTCGGCGCGGTGGGCGAGCGCAAATATACCGCCAACACTGAGACGGTTCTCAACATGATCGCCCGCTTCAGCACCGACTGGCGTGACGACGTGCTCGAAGGGTTTCGCCGGCTGGTGGCCGACATCCTGCTGGGCAATGGCGACAACCACCTGAAGAACTGGTCGTTCATCTTCCCCACGCCCGGGCAGATCCGGCTCTCGCCCGCCTACGACATCGTCCCCACGGCGCTGTTCACGCCGCTGGACGACACCCTGGGCCTGCCGTTCGCCAAGATCCGTCGCTTCGACTCGGTGCGGTTGCACCACTTTCGCCGGGTGGCGGAGCATCTGCGCCTGGACCCCGACTGGATCGCCCGCGAGGTCCAGGACCTCGTTGTCCAGGCGCTCGACACCTGGCCGCAGACCTTGGCCGACCTGCCGATCACGCGCGAACGCGCCCGCGTGCTGCGGGATCGCTGGCCGGAGCTGACCCTAGTGAAGGAAAGCCGATGACGAGCCTCGGCGGAACCCAGCGGGGCTTTGCTTGGCAAGCGCCGTCGTCAGCCGCGCCCGGCCCTAGCCTCGCGGCGGCGATCGGCGGAGCGGGCGGAGGCGCGGCGCAAGCGCGCCCCGAAACCCGGATCAGCCTGAAGCGTCCCCAGGATCAGCCCATCGACACGCCTGCTGCGTAGGCGGCCGCTAGCGAGACAGGCGACCTTCGTCGTCGACCAGCGTCAGGCGGCTCGGTGGGGCCGCGCCCCAAGTCCAGAGCACCAAGTTCAGATCGTCCGGACCCGACCCCGGCGCGAAACTGCGGACCAACAGCCCCTGGAACCCTTGGGCGATTAGGCGCTGGCTGAAGGCTTGCGTGCGCGAAAGGCCTGCGGATCGCATTTCATCGCGCCAGCCGGTGTGGGCCAGCGTCGCCGCATCGACGCCTTGCTGCGCCAGCGCGGCCGCGTCACCGGTGTCGAAGACCCTTTCAATGTCGGCGACATAGCAAACCAAGGTCGTGGGCTGCAGCGCGCCGACCTGATTGGCCTCGCGAACGGCCGTCATCACCTCCAGCGCCCCATAAAGCGCCGGCGTCCCCTTGGCGTTGAACCGGCCGCCGTAGAGTTCGGCGCCGCGCCCCGACATCGGCTCACGCGCATAGACGGGATTGAGCGCGCGATAGAGCGGACCGGAATATCGCATGGCGGTCTAGGCGTAGACGCCGGCATCCACCGCATCAACATAGTCGAGAACCTCGTCGCCACGCCCCTCCCTGACAAGTTGCATGGCTGTCTGCCCCGAGAAGCCCGCCAGCGGTTCGGAGCGGTACCAGGCATAGGCGATCAGGGCAGAGCCAAAGCGCGGCTCAACCTTGTTGATGACCTCAACCATTTCGCGAAGCCGGCGTTGCGTCCGATCGGACCGCACCCGCTCCTTGCGCTGAACCGCGTCGCGGCCAAGGCCCGCCGTGCGCGCGACTTCCTCGCTCGTGGTGTGGAAGGCGTTGGCGATCTTGCGCGGGGCAAAAAAGCCGCCGTCGGCGTATGCGTGCAGGGCCATGGCGCTTTTGCTCAACTCATCAATTGACGCAAAATAGCGTTATTTCATGTGGAGCTCAAGACAGCTGTCGTCGGCCGTCGCTTGGAGGGCGTCGAAGCAAGTCATCAGGACGGCCGGACGCGTTGGGATCTTAAGTGTCGAAGCTATAAAGGTTGTGCACCCGGAGAGCGGCTGAGAAGCTGGGTTGCGAGGCGCCAACCTTGGCCGGAGGTCTCCCCGGAGGAACGTCCATAAGAATGCTCGGCTGACGCACTCTTAGGGCGTGTGTGCTCGCGCATGCGCTTTAGTCTCTCTATCCGGCGTTCGCCCCATCGCGCGCAATCTAGATTGCGCGTCGCGATCGCCTCCTTCAGTTTACCGTGGCGGGCGCCGTCTCATAGGGGCCGACCAAGAGCCGGGGGTAATCGGCGGCGGTCGGATTCCGAAATCGACGGGCCTTTAGCGAACGCACGAGGTTCCAACGCCCGCCCCCTTCTCGCCTACCGGCGGTCTACGACTTGCGCTGGCGCCTCGATTGATTCAGGATTCGAGGGCCGCCGTCCCTGGACGGCGGTGGGGCGTGGAAACCCCGTGCGATGTCTAAGAGCCATAACGACGCGCCGCGATGCGACCCGTCGTGCGCGCCCCCTGGGGGGCGTGCGATCGCGTCCGCGACGAGCGGCTGCGCGCCCTTGTTCGTCCCTGGGTTTCCAAAGCCTCGTCTAAGCGACGGAGTAGGCGATGGACCCGACCCTTCCGCGCGTGGCGACCCAGCCTGATTGGGGCGAGCGCCGCGACCTGGACCAGCTCTACAGGCTGTATGCGCCCTGGCTGGCCGCCATGCTGAGAAAGCGCTTCGGCCGCGGGATCGAAGCCGACGCCGAGGACGTCGTCCAGGAGACCTATGTCCGCCTGGCGCCGCACGACCCTGACCACATCCGTCGGCCGCAGGCGCTGTTGATGCGCGTGGCGTCAAATCTGGCCAAGGATCTGATCCGTCGGCGCGCCGTCCGCGGCCGCCACGTCCGCAGCTTCCAGGACGGCCCTTCGCAGGATCCTTCCATGGCGCTCCCGGGTGACGAACTGCTCGTCAAGGAATTGATCCTGTCGATCCCCGAGGCCTATCGGGACGTCTTCGTCTTGAGCCGCTTCCAAGGTTTGACATATGAAGAGATCGCCACACGCTGCGGTTTATCAGTGAAAAGCGTAGAATGGCGGCTGGGCAAGGCGATCGCCCATTGCATGACGGCGCGGTCAGAACTGGGCGGAAGAAGCGACAGATGAGCCTTTCGACTGTCCCATCGGAGGAGGCCAAGGCGCAGGCCGCCGACTGGTTCGCCCGATTAAACAAGCGCGACGTTCCCCATGCCGACATGGAAGCATTCCGGATCTGGCGCAAGGCGCCTGGTCACAAGGAAGCCTACGACGAGGTCGACGCCTTCTGGCGGCGAAGCGCCGCGCTGCAAGACGATCCCGACATCAAGGCCGCCATCAGCGGCGCCCTGGCCCGAACGCCTGGGCCGGCGGCTGCGCCAAAAGCACGACGTCTAGCCTATGGACTAGCCTTCGCCGTCGTCCTGCTGGCGGCGTTCGGCGGCGGCTACGCCCTCTGGGCTCCCAGAACCTATTCCACGGGGGTGGGCGAGCAGCGCACGATCACCTTGGCCGACGGCTCCACCGTGGTGCTCGACACCGACAGCCAAGTGTCGGTGCGGCTGGGCCGCGCCCGGCGCGACCTTCGGCTGGACCAAGGTCAGGCCCTGTTCGACGTCGCCCATGACGCGGTCCGCCCGTTCGTCGTGACAGCGGGCCCCACCTCGGTCACGGCCCTGGGCACGCGCTTTGACGTTCGCCGTGATCGCGGCGGCGCGATCATCACCTTGGTCCGCGGCGCAGTGGAGGTTCGCGACGGGGCCGGCGGCGCCCCCGGCCATGTCTGGCGCCTGGCGCCGGGCCAGCGCATCGCCACCCGGGCGCCCTCGGGCGCGCCCAGCCGCGTCGACGTCGATGCGGCCACCAGCTGGACGTCGGGCCGGCTGATCTTTCGCGCCGTGCCGCTACGCGAGGCGGTCGCCGAGTTCAATCGCTACGAACGGCGCAAGATCGAGATCGCCGACGGCGCCGTGGGCGAGGCGCTGATCACCGGCGTCTTCGCTGTAGGCGACACTGACACCTTCATCGGCGCCGTGGCCGATTTGCACGATCTGGCGGTCGTGCGGGACAGCAAGAACGGAGCGATTCGCCTGACTCGCGCAGGAGACGGTGACGCGAGCCCGTAGGTTTTTTCGCCGGCCCGCCAGGGAAGAGGTCGTCCTAGCGCGTCAATGCCCCGACGCCCTGCGCCGTGCACAGAAGATCCGTCCCACGACGGACGCAGCAGCAGCGTCCAAGGGGACCCCTTTCATGCCGCAACTTTCCCTCCGCCGCCGATTGCTGATCGGCCTGGCCACCTCCGCCTTCCTCGTCCCGGTGTTTGTCACGCCGGTCCTGGCCGCGCCCCAGCAGGCGACCGCGGCCGTCGCCTTCGACATTCGCCCCGGCTCCCTGGATGCGGCTCTGATCGCCTTCGCGACCCAAAGCGGGCGTCAGTTGGTCTATTCACCCGGGTTAGTCGCCGGCCAGCGAAGCGATGGAATTCGTGGACGCCTTACGCCGGAGACGGCCCTGGAGCGGCTCGTCGCCGACGCGCCGATCGACATCCATCGCCGCGGCGACAAGGCCTTCGTGCTCAAGCGCCGCAAGCCGGGTGCGACCCCGGCTGCGAGCCTGGATTCCGCCACAGGCGACGACCTCGCAGAGGCTCCAAGCCAACTTTCCGAAATCGTCGTGACCGGGTCGCTGATCCGGGGGCCGGCCAAGGGCGCCTCGCCCATGGTGACCGTCTCGCGCGACGATCTTGATCGTTCGGGCCGCGCCACGGTCGCCGACATGCTCACCGACCTGCCCCAGGCGTTCGGCGGCAACGCCTCCGCAGACACCAACCTGGCCAACACCGACGGCTCGGGCGCCAATCCCGTGGTCTCGACAGGGGTCAACCTGCGAGGCCTCGGCGCCTCGGCGACCCTGGTCCTGGTCAATGGCCGCCGCATGGCCGGGTCGGGCCTGATGGGGGACTTCGCCGACGTTTCGTCCCTGCCCACGGCCGCGGTCGACCGGGTCGAGGTCCTGCTCGACGGCGCTTCGGCGCTCTACGGCTCCGACGCCGTCGGCGGGGTGGTCAACGTCATCCTGCGCAAGGACTTCGACGGGGCCGAGACGCGCGCTCGCCTGGGCGGCGCGACGGCCGGCGGCGCCTTCGAGCGGCAGTTCGCCCAGACCCTGGGCAAGACCTGGAGCAGCGGGCACGCCTTGGTCAGCTACGAGCACTGGCGGCGCGACCGCGTGGCCAGCGCCGAGCGGCCCTATGCCGCCAATGCGGACCTGCGGCCGCTCGGCGGGACCGATCACCGGTTCTTCTACAGCCATCCGGGCAACGTCCTGTTGCTGGTCGCCGGCAGCTATGTCCCGACCTGGGCGATCCCCGCTGGTCAATCGGGCGTGGGCCTGACGCCCGCCAGCTTTCAGGCGGGCCAGGTCAATCTCGAAAACCAGCGCGCCCGGTCCGACATCCTGCCCGAGCAGGACCGCAACGCCGTCTACGCCGCCTTCGGCCAGCAGCTGGCGCCGCGGCTGGAGCTGAGCGGCGATGTCCGGATGAGCCGGCGCAGGTTCGCCTTCGCCCTGCCCGGCTCGGTGAACATCTTCACGGTCACCCGCGCCAACCCCTATTTCGTTTCGCCCAACGGCGTGGCCTCGAACGTGATCGGCTACAGCTTCACCGACGAGCTGGGCCCTCTGCGGGCGCACGGCGATTCGACCAGCGTGGCCGCGTCGCTCGGCGCCGATGTCGATCTGGGCCGCACCTGGCGCGCCAACCTCTATGGCGCCTATGCCCAGGACGTGACCCGCCGCGACGGCGAGCGCCGCCTCAATACGCGCTTTCTCAACGAGGCCTTGGGCTCGATCCCTGACGACCCGGCCACCGCCTACAGCGCCGCGCGCGACGGCTATTTCAACCCCTACGGCGATGGCGCCGCCAACAGTCAGGCCGTGCTCGACTTCATCGCCGGCGGCTATCTGCGCACCCGCTATGTCAGCACCGTGGAGACCCTGAACGGCCAGGCGGACGGCACGCTGCTGACCCTGCCGGGCGGTCCCGTGAAGCTGGCGGTCGGCGGCCAGTACCGCCAGGAGCACTTCGACACCCGCACGATCGCCATGACCTCGCGGGCCGCCCCGACCACCACCCTGACCGGGCCCTTCGACCGCAAGATCCTGGCCGGCTTCGCCGAACTGCGCGCGCCGCTGGTCGGACCCGAGAACGCCCGTTCCGGCATGCAGCGCCTGGAGCTGTCGCTGGCGGGACGCATAGAGCACTATGATGATGTCGGCACGACGCGGAACCCGAAGATCGGGGTGGTGTGGTCGCCGGTCGAGGCGGTGAACGTCCGCGCCAGCTATGGGACTTCCTTCCGCGCGCCCTCCCTGCCGGAGGTGTTCCAGCCCCAGGACGGCGGGCCGAGCTTTCTGGCCCAAGGGGCCGCCAGCAAGCTCGTGTTCATACGCTACGGCGGCAACCCCGACCTGCAGCCCGAGCGCGCCACGTCCTGGACCGCGGGCGTGGATTACAGCAGCCGAAGCCTTCCGGGCCTGAGACTGTCGGCGACCTGGTTCGACACGCGCTTCAAGGGCCAGATCGGAACGCCCGTCTACGAGAACCTCACCAACGTGCTGGGCAATCCGGCCTATGCGCCCTTCGTCCAGCCGCTCGACGTCAACAATCCGGCCGACCAAGCCAAGGTCGCCGCGCTGCTGGCCGGCACGACCAGCGCCGGACTCTATCCGACCACCGCCTACACCGCGATCGTCGACGGCCGCTACGTCAATACCGGCGGCCTGCACGTGCGCGGCGTAGACCTGACGGCGCGCTATGGTCTGCCCTTGGCCGGGGGCAAGCTCGATCTCACCGGCAACGCCAGCTACCTGCTCGACTACAAGCGCAAGGTGACGCCCCGTTCGAGCTGGCTGTCGCTGCTCGACCAGGCCCGTCAGCCGGTCGACCTGCGCGCCAGGCTCGGCGCGACCTGGACCCGCCAGGCGTGGTCGATGACCGGCGGCCTCAACTATGTCGACGACTACAAGACGACCCTCGGCGCGGCGGTCGACAGCTGGACGACGCTCGATGCTCAGATCGCCTGGCGCGCCCAAGGGGCGGGCTGGAGCAAGGGACTGGCCGCCGCCTTCTCGGTGCAGAACCTGTTCGCCGCGGACCCGCCGTTCTATGACGATCCTCAGGGCGTCGGCTACGACACGGCCAACGCCGATCCGCTTGGCCGCTTCGTCTCCCTCCAGCTGACCAAGCGCTGGTAGGTCGGGGCCTCATCATGATCGTTGCAGCAAAACGGCTGGGTCGCCTCGCGGCGGCCTGGCTGATCCTCGCCGCGACCGCGGCGCAATCTGAACCCCTGAGCCTGGATCGTCTCCTCAAGCTCGAGGACTTGGGGTCTACCGCCCTGTCTCCCGATGGCCGGCGCCTGGTGATCGAGACCCAGGCGCCGTTTGATCAGGCCGCGCGGTTTGATTTCGACACGCCCGACGCGCGGATCGGCCGCCTGATGGTCGCCGACCTGGCGACGGGGGAAAGCGCCCGTCCATTGTTCGCCGCCGAACCTGGCGCCGGCTATAGGGCCGGCCCGTTCTCGCCCAGCGGGCGGCAAATCGTCGTCTCGCGCTGGAAGGCCGGACGCTGGGATGCGGGGATCGCCGACCTGGAGAGCGGCGCGGTGCGCTGGCTACCGTTCGGCGTCGACCAACCCGCCTATGGCCGCAGCCTGCAGTGGGTGTCGGAAACTGCGTTCGTGGCGATCGCGCTCGAACCGGGCGAGCTGCCGGTGGACCAGAAGCTCAATTCGCAAAACCGCGAGCGCCTCCCGGCGCTCTGGGCCCGGCAGGCGGAGGGACGGATCGCCAGCGCCAGCGTCATGGGCAGCGGCCGGGCCCGGCTTCCAGAGCCGCGCCAGGACCGGCGCCTCCTGCGGTTCGACCTCGCCACCGGGACGCAGACGGTGCTGGCGACCGGCGGCTTCTTCGACCTGGAGCTTTCCCCTAGCCGGCGATACCTCGCCGTGCTGGGCGAGGCCGAGCGCGTCGGTCTCGCCGATGTCCCGGCCGTGCGGATGATGGCGCCCAGCCGCCGTCGCGCGCTAACGATCGTGGACCTGCGGACCGGCGCCGTCCAAACCCCCTGTCCCCGGTGCACGACGCTCATCGAGCCCTTGGTCTGGGCGCCCGGCGCGGACCGGCTGCTGGTCTTCCAGCACCCGGTGAACAAGCCCGAGGCGACCGGCGCCTTGACGGTGATCGATCCGTCGCGTGAGGCGGTTCAGAAGGTCGGCGCGGCGTTGATCCCCGATTTCGACTACGGGTCGAGGCTGTGTAAAAACCCTCTAACCGCTGCGCCCCTGCGAGAGAGCATGAGCGTGGCGCGAGGCCGGCGTCAGGCCTGGATCGCCTTCATC
>NZ_LMFX01000036.1:0-26912 GCF_001426985.1 Caulobacter sp. Root1472
CCAAGTGGCGACCATCGAGCAACTGGCCACGCTGCCGGCGCTGGCGACGAGCGACTCGGCCGACGATCTCGAGTGGCATCTGGAATCAGATGATGGCCGTGCCCATGTCGTCCGCGTCCAGCCGCGCATGGGCTGCGAGGCCATGACGACCATACGGGACGCAGCGATCGACGGCCTCGGCGTAGCGATCTTGCCCGATCACGTCTGTCTCGAGGCTTTGGAGGCCGGGCATCTGGTGCGGGTGCTGCCGGCCTGGCGAGGGTTTCAGGGCATCGTGCATCTGGTCTTCACGACACGCCGTGGTCTCTCCCCTGCCGTTCGAGCCCTGATCGATCATCTCGCGGCCGGATTTCCGCGCGATGTCCTGAGCAAGCGAGCTTGACCCCATACAAAGGGAGGGCGGCAACACACGAGTACTTGGCTGCCGGCGAACACCTTTGCGGAAGCAGGATCAGCGCTTCACCGGCGGTGTTGAAGGTCAGCTTCCTGGAGGCGCACCAAGGGCCGCGATTGGCGCGGCCTCGCCACGACAGCCCATCGGGAGATGGACTGTCGTTCTCGGGGCATTGTCGCAGTTGTAGCGGCGAATCGAGCGGCTCGCCGCGCCGCGTTATTGCTTGGCGATCGCCGTGACCTCGCCCGATCCATCATGGAGCTTCAGGTCGAAGACCACCTTGTCGCCGACCGTGACGCCGTCCAGCAGGGCTGGCGCGATCTTGAAGCCCATGGTCATGGCCGGCCAGCCGGCCTCGGGGATGGCTTCGTGGTCCAAGGTGATCGTGCCGGCCGCCTTGTCGATCGCCGTCACGACGCCGACGCCCTTGGCCATCTTGTCGGCGGGCGCCATGTCCATGCCGGCCATGTCGCCGCCCGCCGCCGGGGCGGGCGCGGCGGCTGAGGCCGGCGCGGCGGGAGCGGCGGGCACCTCGGTCTTGCGGCCGCAGGCGGCCAGGCTTGTCGTCGCCAGCAGGGCGGCGAGGGTCAGGGACAGGGTCTTCATCAGCTAATCTCCTTAGGCTGAGGGGGAAGCAGAAAAGGACGTCCGGGTCCGTCGGCGGCGCAGCAGCAGGTAGCCGGCCGGGACGACGAACATCGACAGCAGGGGCGCGGTGAGCATGCCGCCGATCATCGGGGCGGCGATGCGGCTCATCACTTCGGAGCCGGCGCCATGGCCCCAGAGGATGGGGGCCAGGCCGGCCAGAATCACCGCCACGGTCATGGCCTTGGGCCGCACGCGCAGCAGGGCGCCTTCGCGGACGGCGGTCTCGACCTCCTTGGGATTGGGATCAGGCGGCAGGGCCTCCATGGCGTGCTTGAGATAGATCAGCATCACCACCCCGAACTCCGCCGAGACCCCGGCCAGGGCGATGAAGCCCACCCCGGTGGCCACCGACTGGTGGAAGCCCGCCAGATAGAGTGTCCAGATGCCGCCGGTCAGGGCGAAGGGCAGGGTGGCCATGATCAGCCCCGCCTCGTCGAAGCGGCGGAAGATCACGTAGAGCAGCACGAAGATGATCAGCAGGGTGGCCGGCACCACGATCTTCAGCCGATCGGCGGCCCGCTGCAGATATTCGAACTGGCCCGAGTAGGAGAGGCTGACGCCGGGGGAGAGCTTCACGCGCTGATCGACGGCTTGGCGCAGGTCTCCGACCACAGAGGCCAGGTCTCGGCCCCGCACATCGACATAGATCCAGGTCGTGGGACGGCCGTTCTCGCTCTTGAGCATCGGCGGCCCGTCGGCGATGCGGACGTCGGCGACCGTGCCCAGGGTGATCTGCTGGCCGCCCGGCGTCAGCACCGGCAGGGCCCGCAGGCCCTCAAGGCTGTCGCGAAGTTCGCGCGGATAGCGGACGCTGATCGGATAGCGGGCCAGGCCCTCGGCCGTCTGGCCGATGGTTTCCCCGCCGATCGCCCCGGAGACGATCGACTGGATGTCGTCGATGTTGAGGTCGAACCGGGCGGCGGCGGCCCGGTCGATGGTGACGTCTACATAGCGCCCGCCGGTCAGCCGTTCGGCCAGGGCCGAGCTGACGCCGGGCACGCCCTTGGCGACGCCCTCGACCTCACGGGCGATGCGGTCCAGTTCGGCGAGATTGGCGCCGGAGACCTTGACCCCGATCGGGCTCTTGATGCCGGTGGCCAGCATGTCGATGCGGTTGCGGATCGGCGGCACCCAGACATTGGTCAGGCCCGGGACCTTCACCCGCGCGTCCAGCTCGGCGACCAGCTTGTCGGGCATCATGCCCGCCCGCCACTGGTCGCGCGGCTTGAAGCGGATCGTGGTCTCGAACATCTCCAGCGGGGCCGGATCAGTGGCGCTCTCGGCGCGGCCGGCCTTGCCGAACACGCTGTCGACCTCAGGCACGGTCTTGATCATCCGGTCGGTCTGCTGGAGCAACTGGCCGGCCTTGGCCGCCGACAGCCCCGGCAGGGCCGAGGGCATGTAGAGCAGGTCGCCCTCGTCCATGTTGGGCATGAACTCTCCCCCCAGATGCGCCAACGGCCAGGCCGTGGTGGCGAAGGCCAGGGCCGCGATGACCAGGGTGGTCCGGGGCTTGCGCATCACCCAGTCCAGGCCCGGACGATAGGCGGCGGTCAGAACGCGATTGATCGGGTTGGAGGCTTCGTCCGGGATCTTGCCGCGGATCAGGTAGCCCATCAGCACCGGGATCAGGGTGACCGAAAGGATGGCCGCCGCCGCCATGGCGTAGGTCTTGGTGAAGGCCAGGGGCCGGAACAGCCGGCCCTCCTGGGCCTGCAGCGTGAAGACCGGAATGAATGACAGGGTGATGATCAGCAGGCTGAAGAACAGCGCCGGCCCGACCTCGGCGGCAGCCTCGGTGATCACCCGCCAGCGCGTGTCGCCGTCCAGGGTCTTGCCGGGATGATCGTGCGCCCATCGCTCCAGCTTCTTGTGGGCGTTCTCGATCATCACCACGGCCGCGTCGACCATGGCCCCGATGGCGATGGCGATGCCGCCCAGCGACATGATGTTGGCGTCGACGCCCTGGCTCTTCATCACCAGGAAGGCGGCCAAGACCCCGAGCGGCAGCGAGATGATCGCCACCAGGGCCGAGCGCAGGTGGCCCAGGAAGAGAGCGCAGACCAGGGCGACGACCAGGAATTCCTCGAAGAGCTTGCCGGTCAGGTTACGGACGGCCCGGTCGATCAGGCCCGATCGGTCATAGGTGGTCACCACCTCGACACCGGCGGGCAGGCTCTTCTTCAGCTCGGCCAGCTTGGTCTTCACCGCCGCGATGGTGGTGCGGGCGTTTTCGCCCGAACGCAGGATCACCACCCCGCCGGCCACCTCGCCCTGGCCGTTAAGCTCAGCGATGCCGCGCCGCATCTCCGGGCCGATCTGGATGGTGGCGACGTCGCCCAGCCGCACCGGGACGCCGCCGGCCGCGGTTTTCAGGGGCACGGCCTGGAAGTCCTCCAGGGTCTTCAGGTAGCCGGTGGCGCGGACCATGTATTCGGCCTCGCCCAGCTCCAGCACCGAGCCGCCAGTCTCGGCGTTGGCGCCCTTGAGGGCCGCGACGACCTGCTGGTGGGTCACGCCGTATCCGGCCAGTTTCACCGGGTCGAGCACGACCTGGTACTGGCGCACCATGCCGCCGATCGCCGAGACCTCGGCGACGCCCGGCAGGGTCTTCAGCTCATAGCGCAGGAACCAGTCCTGCAAGCTGCGAAGCTGGCTGAGGTCATGGCCGCCGGTCCTGTCGACCAGGGCGTACTCATAGACCCAGCCGACCCCGGTGGCGTCGGGACCAAGCGCGGGCCGGGCGCTCTCGGGCAGCCGCGCCTGGACCTGATTGAGATATTCCAGGACCCGCGACCGAGCCCAGTAGAGGTCGGTTTTGTCGTCGAAGATCACGTAGACGAAGCTATCGCCGAAGAACGAGTAGCCGCGCACGGTCTTGGCGCCGGGCACCGACAGCATGGTGGTGGCCAGCGGATAGGTGACCTGGTTCTCGACCAGCTGAGGGGCCTGGCCCGGATAGCTGGTGCGGATGATCACCTGGGTGTCGGAAAGGTCGGGCAAGGCGTCGATCGCGGTGTCGCGCACAGCCAGACCGCCGGCGACGATCAGGGCCAGGGCCCCGAGCAGCACGAAGAAGCGATTGGCGACCGACCAGCGGATCAGGGCGGCGATCATCGGTTTGCTCCGGTCTTGGCGATCCGGCGCACGGTCGGGCCGGCTGCCGGCTGGTCGAAGGCGAAGCTGACCTGGTCGCCGGGCTTGAGGCCCTTGAGCAGCATCGGGTCGGCGCGGAAGGCCATGGTCATGGCGGGCCAGCCGATTGCCGGCACCGGGCCATGGGAGAGCGTGATGCTGTCTTGGGTCACCTGTTCGACGCGGCCGGCGGCCTCGGCCAAGGCGGGCTTGGCGGCGGCGGCCGGCATGGCCGACATCGCCGATCCTGTCGCGGGCAGCGGGCGAACGTTAAGGCCCGCCAGGCTGGCTTCGGAGTCGATCAGGAATTGGCCTGAGGCGACGACCTTCTGGCCTGCTTTCAGACCCGCCAGGATCTCGCTCTGGCCGCCGGCCTCGCGGCCGATCTTGACCTCGACAGCCTGGTAGCGGCCGTTCTCGCCCGCCAACATGACGATCGCGCGCGGGCCGGTGCGGATCACTGCCTCGGAGGGCAGCAGCAGGGCCGGTCGCGCGTCGCTGTCGAAGCTGACGGTGGCGAACATGCCTGGGCGCAACTTGCCGCCGGGATTGGCCAGCTCGATGCGGGCCTGCAGGGTTCGGCTGTCGCCCTGGGCCTGAGGCAGGATCGCCTGCACCGCGCCGCGCAGGGTCTCGCCGGGATAGGCGGCCAGAGCGACGCCGACGCTCTGGCCTTGGCGTAGCTGGCCGGCCTGGGCCTCGGGCACGGCCGCGGTGATCCAGACGCGCGACAGGCCGTTGATCTCCGCCAGGCCCTGGCCAATGGCCACAGTCATGCCGGCCCGGACGTCGAGCTTGGTGATTACCCCGCCCAGCGGCGCGCTGACCGTGATGGTCGTGCGGGCGCGGCCATCGCGATCGACGGCGGCGATCACGCCTTCGGGCATGCCGAGCAGTCGCAGGCGTTGGCGGGCGGCAGCGGTCAAGGCGGCGTCACCGGTTCTCCTGACCGCGAGATATTCGGCCTGGGCGCCGCCCCACTCGGGGACCAACAGATCAGCCAGGGGCGCGCCGGCCCCGATGACGTCGCCCGGCGCGCGGCCGTAGACCTTCTGGACGAAGCCGCCGGCGCGCGCCTGGACCACGGCCACGTCGCGCTGGTTGAACTCGACGACGCCGGTAGCGGTCAGGCCGCTGGTCAGGACGCCCTGACGGACCTCGACGGTCCGCACCCCGAGGTTCTGGGCGCTGGCCGGATCGATGCGCACCCCGGCCGAAGAGCCGGTGGTGTCCGCCTCGCCGGCGTATTTGGGGACCAGTTGCATGTCCATGAACGGCGACTTGCCCGGCTTGTCGAAGCGCTGGGCCGGGACCATCGGGTCGTACCAGTAGAGCACCTTGCGGCCGTCGGCGGGCGCGCCGGACATCGCCGGCTTGGCGGTCAACCGGGCCAGGCCGTAGCCGCCAGCGCTGGCGACAACGACCAGCGCCGCGGCGCCGGCCAGGAGAAGCTTCATCGGTGGAGAGGCGCTCATTGGTCGTCGCTTCCATAGGTCAGGGACAGGCGGGCGGCGTCGATGGCGACGGCGGCCTCGCGGTCGAGGGTGGTGAGCTGGGCATCGGAGAGGCCGGCGAACGCGGCCAACACGTCGGGCAGGGCGGCCGTGCCGGCGCCGTAGCCGGCGGTCTCCAGCTCGGCGCGCTGCTTAGCCAGCGGCAGCAGCGTGTCGCGGGCCCGCAGCCATTGCTCGTGGTGCATGACGTGATCGGCCAGGTCGGCTTCGAGCTGGGCGGCCAAGGCGCGACGGGCGTCCTCGCGCTGGGCGTCGGCCCGGCTGGCGCTGGCGGCGCGCGCGGCGATCATCGGGTCCTGGCGGCTCATGACCCACAGCGGCAGGCTGACGCTGACCCCGGCCGAGACCATGTCGCCGAACATCGGGTCGCGGCGCTGATAGGCCACCTCCCAGCTCCAGTCGGGGCGCTTGTCGGCCTTGGCCAGGGCGACGTCGGCCTGGGCCTGGCGGGCGGCGGCGTCGCGGGCCAGCAGGGTGGGGTTGCGGTCGATCGCGGCCCTCAAGGTCGCGGGTTCCAGATCGAGATCGGGCGCCTGGCCGATCGCCTGCGGATCAGGATCGCCGGTCCAGCGCGTGAGGGCCGCGCGCGCCCGTCCCAGTTCCGAGACCGCCTCGCTGCGGCGATCTTCAAGGGCGGCGCGCATCTGGGCGGCTTCGAGCGCCTGGGCCGGCCGCGAGCGCCCAGAGGCGACACCGGACGGCGCGGCGGTCCACAGCGGGTCAAGCTGGGCGATCACGCCGTCGAGGGCGGCGAGCTTGCGCTGGGCGTAGAGCAGTTCGATCCAGGCCAGGGCGGCGGCGACCCGGACCTGCCGGGCCTCGACGGCGCCTTCGGCCCCGGCCGCGACGATGTCGGCCTGGGCCCGTCCGATCCGCGCCTGACGCTTGGCGGCGCTGGGCACGTCCTGGCTGTAGCCGACCCGGCCCATGGTCATCTCGTCGGCGCCGAACCGGCCGGCCGGCGGTCCGGAGACGGGGAAGTTGTCCAGACCCAAGGCCAGCTTCGGGTCGGGCAAGGCGCCGGCGGCTTTGGCCGAGGCCTTGGCGGCCTCGACCTGCAGGGCGGCGGCTCGCAGCGCCGGGGCGTTGGCGGCGGCGGTGTCGAGGGCCTGGCCGTAGGTCAGAGGCCCAGCCTGGGCGGCGCTGGCCAGCAACGCCGCGGCCAGGGTGATGGCGATACGCATCGGGGATCCGATCACGATGGACTGTGGAATTTGGGCGGCTGGAGGCGAAGGCCTGGCGGGGAGGGGCCCCGCCAGGCTTCCATCGTCCGCGCCATGGGGCGCGGACGATGAGCGCGTTAGCCGCCGTGGCCCGGCTTGGACGCGGCGGAGCCCTTCATCATCGGGCAGTCGCAGTCCTTCATCGCCATGGCGGTCTTGGCCGCCGCCTCATCGACCTTGATGTTGCGGCGGAAGACGTCATGCGGGTTCGATGACGGGGGGGAGGCGCGGTAGGTGATCCCGGCGTCGGTCGACGGCGAGGCCAGGGCGGGCGAACCCGCGATCGCGGAGAGAGCAGCGGCGGCGAAGGCGGCGGCGATGGTCTTGGAGATTTGCATTCTGATACGTCCTGAAGGGTTAGGAGGCCGCGCGAAGGCGGCGCTCGGATCCCGGACGTGACGACAGGCAGGCGCGCGAATGCGCGACCCCGGCGACACGGCGCGGGATGGACCCGCGTCAGACGCGGGCCAGGATCAGGCGATCAGTTTGGGTGGTCGTTCGTCGCGCGGCGGCGCGCGGGTGCGCAGCGGATCGGCCAGGGCCGCCACCAGGCGCATGGGCGCGATGGCCGGGAGCTGGATTTCCGAAGTGGGGAGCGCGGCGATCGTCGCACACAGGGCGGCGCAGATCTGGGCGCAGGACTTGCCGTCGTGCGGCGACTTCTGGTTCTCGTCGCAGCAAGGATCGTGGCTCGCCTTGGCGCCGTCCGTGGACTGGGCCATCGGCATGGCCGTGCCAGCGATGGCCTCGGGGCCAGCCTTGGCGCACTCGACCTGCGCAGCCGCGGCGGTCACCGGGCTGATCAGCAAGGCCAGGACGGCCAGGAAGGCAAACAGGTGCCGCATCGCGGTGAAACTTAGATCCGTAGGTCCAGCTTGTCGATCCCTAGAGGCATCTCCTCCCGCCCTCTACCTCTACGCTCGCTGTGGAACTGGATCCGCTGCGGGCCTCCCTGTACATCTCCCCCACGAGGGGCCGTCATCGGTTGCACCCCTCTGAATGTCCGGTTCCTGGAGGGATCCGAGAGTCTGCAAATGGCGCCTTCGTCGGATTTGCGGACGTTTCGGCCGACCGGACAGGGTGGTGACCTTCCACTTCCAGAGCCGGGAGCTTCTGGGTGATCATGCAGAAGATCGATACCGCCTGGAGCCGGCTGGCGTACGAGGTAACGCCTACTCTAATGCGTCATCCCCTGAGGCCTCGGAGAGGCCATCCGGCGTCACCTCGGAGCGCCTACGCCCGGCTCTCGACCGCCACCGGCGGGTTGGCGCGGTAGCGGAAGTCACGCAGCCGCGCCTCGCCTGTCCCGGCGGCATAGAGGCCGATCCGCAAGGACAGGAACCCGCCGAACACGTTGTGGTGCAGGCCCGAGACCTCCATCCGCGTGCCGTGACGGATCCAGGTGCGGCCGTCGTCGTACGAGTAGTGGAAGGTGACGACATTCTCGATATTGCTAACCCGCAGGCGCAGCTTGCGCGCGTCGTGGGGGATCCGCGCCCAGGGCAGCTCCTCGGAATATTCGAAGATCTTCAGAGCCGTGGGCGTGAAGCCCAGGCCCACGAAGGCCTTGTGATTGTAGAACAGCAGGATCCCCGCCTCGGCCTCGCCGGTCAGCTCAAGGCTGATCTCGGCCTCGTATGAGCGGTCGCCGACCAGGCAGGTCAGCGGCGAAGAATCGGCCGGCGAGGTCCCGCGGCCCTTCAGGCGCAAGCTCCCCCGGTCGATGACGGCGCGGCCGGCATCTTCGGGCTTGGGGTCGTGGAAGCTCCACTGCACGCCGAAACGATCCTGCGAGAAGTCGTCCGACAGGCCCGGCGCGGACGGACCAGCCTTGCCGCCCCGGGGCTTGGGCAGGGGTTTTGAAAGGTCGCCGCCCAGGGCCCGGAACCAGCCGTCGGCCGTCCATTCGATCGGCTCCAGCAGGGTCTGGCGGCCCAGGGTGCGGTAGCCGTTCTCGTAGCCGTGATAGACCATCCACCAGTCTCCTGCCGGGCCCTCGACCAGACTGGCGTGGCCGCGCGACCACCAGGGCTCGGCGGCGCTCCTGGTGCGAACCAGCGGGTTGTGCGGGCAGTGTTCCCAAGGGCCGTGGATCGAGCGCGAGCGGGCGGCGATGACCATGTGGCCGGTGGCCGGCCCCGCCGTGCCGCCGACGGCGGTGATCAGGTAGAACCAATCGCCCCGCCGCAGCAGCTTGGGCCCTTCCGGCGCGAAGTTCTCGACCACCCAGTCGTCGGGATAGCGCCAGGGCTCGTAGGCTTTTTCCAGGACGCCGTCGGTCGCCAGGCCGTCGTCGGTCAGGCGGATCCTGCGCACGCCATTGACGAACAGATAGCGCTTGCCGTCCTCGCCGACGACATGGCCGGGATCGATGCAGCCCGAGATCTTCAGGTCGACCGGATCGCTCCACGGTCCTTCGATATGGTCGGCCCAGATGGCGTAGATCGACCATCCCTGGCCAGTCGGATCGGCCGGGATGTAGATGAAGTAGCGGCTGTCGTGCTTGACCAGGTCGACCGCCCAGATCACCCCTAGCGGCTTCCTCAGCGCCGGCCCGACCGGCGTCCAGTTCACCAGGTCCGTCGATTTCCAAATAACCAGGCCGGGGTACGAGAAGAACGACGAAAACGTCATGTAGTAGGTCCCGCCGTCCTTCAGGATGGTCGGGTCGGGGTGATCGCCGGAAAGGATCGGGTTGTGGAAGGTCCCGTTGCCCAGGTCGGCCTTGCGCTGGCCGTCCGCCCCGGCGCCCCAGGCGGGCTCGGAGGCTTTCGCTGTCTGCGCCCTGAGAGGCGCAGCGTCGGCGATCGCCGGCAAGGCCGCGCCGGCCAGCAGGCCCTTGAACAGATGACGACGAGGCAGGGCCATGAGCGGGAGGGTCCAGATTGATAGCGCTATCGTGCCTATAGAGAGGCCGTCGGATGTGGTCCAGCGGCGGCCGGCGGTCCAGCCTGTCGAGCTGAACGTCGCCTTCCTGGCGGCGCGTCAGGGTCCGTGATTGGCCCTGGATGACCTCGGAAAAGACGTCGCGGTCCGCCGGGAGAGTGTAGGTCGCCACCGTTGGAGGCCGGGAAGGACTGGAAGCCGTGTTCGCTCGTGAAACGGCCAACCTTGGTCCGACTGGGATTTTCAGCCGCTTATCGCTCGCCCAGAGCGCATGATATCTGCGATGGGGTCACCGCCCGTTTTCGATAGATCGAAGGACCTGCGCGACCATGGATCGAAGCGCCGCCCGGCCAGGCCTGCCCATTGTGCGCGACCTTCTCCTGACGCTGGTTCTCCTGGCCGCGAGTCCGGCGGCCGCCGACAACCCCATCGTCGGGGGTTGGTACGCCGATCCGGAGATCCGCGTTTTCGACGGCCAATATTGGATCTATCCCACCTATTCGGCGCCGATGGACCCGAGCGATCCCCAGCCCAGCTTCACGCCTCGGCAGGTGGCTGAAAGAGCCAACCCCGCGATCTGGGCCCCGTTCCTGAGGCACACCTTCATCGACGCCTTCTCCTCGCCAGACCTCGTCCACTGGACAAGGCACGAGCGGGTGATGTCGGTCGAGAGCGTCGCTTGGGCCGCCTATGCGGTATGGGCCCCATCCGCGATCGAGCGCAACGGACGCTACTACCTCTTCTTCGGGGCCAACGACATCAAGTCCGACAGGCAGACGGGCGGGATCGGCGTGGCCGTCTCCGACCGTCCGGACGGACCCTTCCGCGATCTCCTGGGCAAACCGCTGATCGGCGCGATCCACAACGGCGCCCAGCCGATCGACCAGATGGTGTTCACCGACGACGACGGGCGGACCTACATGTTCTACGGCGGCTGGGGCCACTGCAACGTCGTGAGGCTGTCCGACGACCTGACGCGGGTGATCCCGTTCGACGATGGCGAGACCTTCAAGGAGATCACGCCCCAAGGCTATGTCGAAGGTCCGTTCATGCTGAAGCGGAAGGGGCTCTACTACCTGATGTGGTCCGAAGGCGATTGGACGACAGCGGAGTATCGCGTGGCCTACGCCATCGGCGCATCCCCCTTGGGACCGTTCCGGCGCGAGGGGCTGATCCTGGAACAGGACGCCACGGTCGCGCGAGGCGCTGGACACAACTCGGTCGTGAACATTCCCGGCACTGACGACTGGGTCATCGCCTATCACCGGCGTCCGCTGGACACGTCGGACGGCAATCATCGGCAGTTGGCGCTCGATCGACTGGTTTTCGACTCCAAAGGTCGGATCAAGCCCGTGGTGATGACCAGGGAGGGCGTCGCGGCCCGCCCGCTGGCGCGGCCCCGATAAGGTCTTCGACCTTGCGCCGCGCCGCCCGATGTCAGCCGACGCCTGACCTCGCTAGGAAGCAGCACCAGATTGCAGCCCTCCACGTCTTGGCGCGAGCTAAGGCCGCAATGGCGTAGCGGCTTCAGGGGCAGGGAGCTTCGAACTGGTGGTGGCCCGCGCCTACCTCGCGGCTGAGCCCCGGCATCGACACCGTCGCGCGGCTGTTGGCCGGCACCTGCAGCGTCAGGCTCACGCGGTCGCCCACGATCCGCCAACTGGTTTCGATTCGGCCGCGGACGCAGTCCAGCGTCGCGCCGGCGGACCCGATCCTGCGGTCGACCAGGGGTGCGACCCGAAACTGGCTGAAGCCTGGCTCCGTCGGCTCGATACCCGCCACCCGTCGATAGAGGAAAGCGCAGACCGCGCCCAGGGCGTAGTGGTTGAAGGAGTTCATTGACACGTCGCCGGTGTCGCTGTTCCAGCGTTCCCAGGTCGTCGTCGCGCCGCGCCGAACCATATAGCCCCACGAGGGGTAGTCGGTGCGCAGCAGCAGGTCGAACGCCAAGCGCGTCTGGCCGACGTCGGCCAGGGCGTCCAGGGCCAGCGGGGTGCCCAGGAATCCGGTCGAGATCAGGCCGCCGCGCCGCTGGATATCCGCGGCCAGTTTCGCTCCGGCGGGCTTGCGCAGGTCCGACGGCAACAGCCCCAGGCGCAGGGCCAGGATATAGCCGGTGTGACTGCCATTGCCGACGGTCCCGTCAGCCTGGACATAGGTCCTGGCGAAGGCCGCGCGCGTTTCCTGGCCTTGCCTGCGCCACCGCTCGGCGTCGGAGGATCGGCCGGTCCACACGGCCATCTGGGCGAGTTGATCCACGGACCGGGCCAGCATGGCCGTCGCGATCAGGTCCTTGGGCGTGGTCTCGTCCCCCGGCTGCTTGGCGTCGAGCGCCAGCCAGTCGCCGAGATCGGCGCCGCGTCCGGATCGCCAGACGCCGTCGGGATTCTCGGCGAGTATCCCAGTGAGATAGGCGTTCATCGCCGACCAGTTGTCGTCGACCACCGCCCGATCGCCGGTATGCAGATAGCCCACATAGGGCAGCATCACCCCGGCGTCGGCCCAGCCTGGCGTCGCGGTCGTCGTGTTCCACCCCAGCCCGCGCGGCGAGGGAGACCACATGGGATAGGCGCCGTTGGCTGCCTGGTCGTCGCGAAGGGTCCGCGTGAACGACCGGGTGAAGCCGCCGACATCCATGTTGAAGGCGGCCGTCTCCCAGAAGACCTGGGCGTCGCCGGTCCAGCCGAGCCGCTCGTCGCGCTGGGGACAGTCGGTGGGAACGCCCATGAAGTTGGAGCGCTGGCTCCACAGCGAGTCGAGCCACAGCTTCTGGATCGTCGGCTCGCCGACGCGAAACACGCCGATCTCGGGCAAGTTGCTCGACAGGACGACGCCTTCGACCCCGTCGAGCGTCAGCGCGGCCGGCCCTTCGACCTCGGCGTAGCGGAAGCCCTGATAGGTGAAGACGGGCTGCAGGGTTTCGACGCCGCCGCCGCCGAGCACGTAGCGGTCCTCGGCCCGGGCGACCCGCAGATTGCGCCGGTCCAGCTCGCCGTCGGCGGCCAGGATCTCGGCATGGCGGACGGTCACGTGATCGCCGCGGGCGCCCTTGATCTTCAGGCGGACGCGCCCGGCGAAGTTCTGACCGAAATCGACGATGTGCCGGCGCGGCCCAGCGCGGCGGATCGATGCGGGTTTGAGCACCCGGACCTCGCGGATCGGTTCAGCCAGCGGAGCGCAAGGCCTGGCCGCCGGCGCGGGCGCGGTCCAGGCCTTGGACCAATCGCCGTCGTCGAAGTTCGGCTCGGCCCAGCGCGGCGGCCATAGGCGAAGGTCCTGGTCCTCACCCGCATAGATCTCGGACATCAGGATCGGCGAGGAGGCGTGGCGCCAGTCCTTGTCGGTGGCGACCCGCTCGATCCTGCCCGCCGCGTCGCGGCTTTCGATGAAGAGGCGGAGGCGCCGCGGGGCCGGACCATAGGCGTAGCGTCCGTCCGGCGCCTGGTAGCTGGCGTAGAAGCCGTCGCCGACCAGGGCGCCGACGGTATTGTCGCCTTCGCGCAGCAGGGCGGTCACGTCATAGGTGCGGTAGGGCACATGGCGACGGTACTCGGAACCTTCCGATTGGAGTTCGTCGTCGCCAACCCGTTCGCCGTTGATCCACAGCCGATAACCTCCCAGCGCGGACACGTAGAGGCGCGCGCCCTGCGGCTTTCCGGACAGGTGGAAGGCGCGTCGCAGCAGGCGGGCCGGCGTCGGCGGCCAGGGGAAGTGCGGTTGAGACTCGAGCATCGACGCCGGCGCCCACGGCGCCTGATCCCCCGCACGCATCTCCCAGCCATCGACGATCCGCATGACGCCGGCGTCGGGCGCGGGGACCCGGAGCTGGGCGGCGATCGATGCGGTCCCGGAGCCCGAGGGGCCGGCCTTGGTCACCACCTCGGCCGTCAGGACGTGGGCGCCCGGCGCCACGGCCAGGGGAAAAGCGATGGCCGGCGGATCGCCATAGCCGTTGGGACCACGCGCGGGCAGGGCGATGGGAGCGCCGTCGAGGGCCAGTTTCGAAAGTTTGCCGTCCGCGATGATCGTCAGCAGGCCTTCGCCGCCGCCCGATCGGAAGGCCAGGCGGAAGGTGCAAGGCTGGGAGCGCGAAGCCGTCGTTCCGCTCACCCACCGCACGCCCGCCTCGCGATCGTCCCGCTCGACCTGGCTCTCGACCGCCAGCCAGTCGCCCGTCCAGTCGGCCTCCTCCAGCAGGCCCATCTCCCACGACGCCGGGGCGCTCCAGTCCGAAACCTCGCCGGCGCCGTCCCAAACCCGCACGCGCCAGAAGCATTTCTGGCGCGATGAGAGCGCCGAGCCGCCATAGGCGACGCCGGTGCACGCCGCGCCCGGCGTCCGCCCGCTGTCCCAGAGATCGGCGATGTTGGCCCGAACCTTCGCCAAGGTCGAGGCGACGACGACCTGATAGGCCGACTGAACGGTCCCCGCCGGCCCGGTCAGCCGCCAGGACAGGCCAGGGCGCGGATCGTCGATTCCCAGCGGGTCGGACCGCATGGCCGTCCTGAGACCGACCGCTTGCAACGCGGCGCGCGGCGCGGCCGTCGAGGCTTGTCCAAGAGCGCCGGACAGAGAGCCCGCCAGCAGGATGGAACGACGGTTCAGCTTCAACATCATCCCCCACAATGGCGCCGTGCGACTCGGTCGTCGGAGCACGGCGGTTTTGTCGGATATATATTACCTATCGCTCGTGGGGCGTCGACGACGCGGCTCATCGATCGATCCGCAATGCGTTTGGTTTCGCGCGAACCTTGCCGTGCAATCGCCGAACTCATCTCCAGGTTCGACAACCCCTTGGACGACGGCGGCGCATTGAGGCCCAATCGCCCAGGTCCCTTGCGGTCCCAATCTTCCAAAAAATTGCCCGGCCGATTGGGTCATCGAAGAGGCCCTGTCGATCGGACG
Source organism: Caulobacter sp. Root1472 (assembly GCF_001426985.1). Taxonomy (NCBI): domain Bacteria; kingdom Pseudomonadati; phylum Pseudomonadota; class Alphaproteobacteria; order Caulobacterales; family Caulobacteraceae; genus Caulobacter; species Caulobacter sp. Root1472. The sequence goes on from NZ_LMFX01000036.1 coordinate 14,706, forward strand.
TCGAACTTCAAACATCGAAGGTGGCGTCGAAAGTGGTCACGTCGGTCCATTCACGGGAGCCGGGGCGGGCGGGCTATGCGATAGCCGGAAGCCGATGGATGTGCTTGTCGAGGGTCAGCGGATAGTCGCGCACGCGCACGCCGGTCGCGTTGTAGACGGCGTTGGCGATGGCCGGCGCCACCCCCGTCAGGCCAAGTTCGCCGACACCCTTGGCCTTGACTGGCGACATGGTGGCGTCGACCTCGTCGACGAACATGACATCAAGATGCGGTATGTCCGCGTGGACGGGCACTTCGTAGCCAGCAAGGTCGTGGTTGATGAACAGTCCGAAGCGCTTGTCGAGCACCATCTCCTCCATCAACGCCGCGCCGATCCCCATCGTCATGCCGCCGATGACTTGGCTGCGAGCGGTGACGGGATTGAGAATGCGCCCTGCCGCACAGACCGCCAGCATCCGGCGCACACGGATGACGCCGGTGTAGCGGTCGACGCCGACCTCAGCGAAATGCGCGCCGAAGGTCTGTTGGGCGTAACGATCCTTGAGATCGCCATACGCCATGCTGTCCTCGACCACGAGATCGCCGTTGCGCGCGGCGTCCCCCAGCTTGGCCGAACGGCCCGAGGAGCGAACCTCGCCGTCGGCGAACACCAGGTCGGGCGTGTTGAAACCCAGCTCCCGCGCGACTGCTTCGCGCAGCTTGTGGCAAGCGGCATAGACCCCCGCCGTCACCGAGGCCGCGCCGGCCTGGCCACCGGAGCCCGGCGTCTCCGGAAAGTTGGAATCGGCGAGCCGGACCTTCACTTGGTCGAGAGGCGTCCCCATCATCTCGGCCGCGGTCTGTGCGACGATGGTATAGCTGCCGGTGCCAATGTCGGTCATGTCGGTTTCGACGGTGAGGACGCCGTCGTGCTGGAGACGTACGCGCGCGCCCGCCTTGTTGATCGGCGCGCCTCGGATCGCGCTCGCCATTCCGTAGCCGACAAGCCAGCGGCCATCCTGCCGCGTCGCCGGCGACGTCGGCCGGTCGGTCCAGGCGAACGCCTCTGCGCCGACGCGCAGGCATTCGACGAACGGCCGCGAGGAGAAGGGCCGGTCGGGCCTGGCCGGATCGACCTGAGTATCGTTGCGGATTCTCAGCTCGACGGGATCGAGGCCGACCTTCTCGGCAAGCTCGTCCATCGCGATTTCGAAGGCCATCAGCCCCGGGGCCTCGCCCGGTGCGCGCATGGCCTGACCCTCAGTGAGGTCGAGCACGGCGAGATAGCGCCGAAGTCGCCGGTTCTCGCCGCGGTAAAGCAAAGCGGTAGGCAGCGTGGTCGGCTCGGTGCGGCCGCCGGCAAGATTGCCCGACCAGCTATCGTGCCCGATCGCTGTCAGCCGGCCGTCCGCCTGAGCGCCGAGCCGGATGCGCTGAAGGGTCCGTGGCCGATGGATGGTGGCGTTGAACATGATCGGCCGCTGAAGCACCAGCTTGACCGGCCGCCGCGCCGCCCGCGCCGCCACGGCGGCAAGCGCCAGATCGATCTGCACCGTACCCTTGCCGCCGAAGCCGCCGCCCACATAGGGCGAGGAGAGGCGGATGTTTTCTTTGGGAACACCCAGGATGAGGCCAAGATCGCGCAAACCCCAATTCATCTGCTGGATCGACGTCCAGCAGAACAGCCGATCGCCATCCCAGCGAGCGATGGAGGCATGCGGCTCCATCATCGCGTGCGCCTGGTCGGGCGTGACATAGGTCTGGTCGATCTTCACCGGCGCGGCGGCGAAGGCCGCGGAAAAGTCGCCGACTCTCGTCTCGGTCGGGCCGCCGAACTCTTCCTCGACAGGGATCCGCGCGACGCCCTTGGCCGCTTCGAGGTCGAACGAACCGCCCGTCCGGTCGTAATCGACCGAAATCAGGCCCGCTGCGGCGCGCGCCTGCTCGAAGCTCTCGGCGACCACCACCGCGACGGGCTGATGGTAATGTTCCACATCGGGCGCTGCGATCATCTTCTGGACGTAGAACTTGCCAACGCCGAGGGGCCCGGTCGTCTTGTGGGTTACGACGGCGAGCACGCCCGGCGCACGCTCGGCCTCGGCGGTGTCGATCCGGGATATTCGACCTTTCGCAATGGCTGCGCCCAAGACGTAGGCATAGGCAAGGTCGTCGCCGAGATCGTCGTGTTCGGCGGCATAGGGCGCCGTGCCGGTGACTTTGAGCGGCCCCTCGATCCGTGGATGCGGCCGCCCCACCACGGCCTGGCGATCGACCAGACTCTCGCCCGCGGGCGCGTCGAACCTCATGACACAGCCGCCGGGGCGCCAAGCTCTTCCAGCAGCTGCCGATGAACGAGCGGGCGTGAGAACATCGGGAAGTTCTTGGTGACGGCCGCTTCCTGCTCGGCCATGCTCAAAGTCGCGGTGCAGTCGGTCAGCGTGACGACGCGGAACCCGCGTTCATAGGCGGAGCGCATCGTCGACTCGACGCAGCAGTTGGTGAGGAAGCCGGCAATGGCGAGGTCGGTCACACCCCGCTGCCGCAGGATAAAGTCGAGATTGGTGCTGGCGAAGCAGTCGAGCCCGCGCTTGCCCTCGACCACGATATCGCCCACGGCCGGCACCATCTCGGGAGCAATTTCGGCCCCCCAGCTTCCTTTCCGGAAAGCCTGGGCCCCCACGATCGCGGCAAGAATTCCGTAGGGCTCGGAAGGGACCTCGGGATAGCCTTCGGCGAAGCCGATCGGGGCATGCAGCACGGTCGCCCCTGCGACTCGCGCGCCCTGGGTCACCGCCCGGCTGTTGGCGAGCATGTCCGTCTGCGCCATTACGTCGGCGACCGCGGCGTGCTGCGCGCCGCCCTCGCTCACGAAGTCGTTCTGATATTCGATCAGCAGAAGCGCGGTGGTCTTCGGGTCCATGTGTCCTCCTCGGGCCGAAGTGACGTTCACCCAAATCAGACGATCGCCGGCAGCCGTTCGAGATGCTTGTCCAGCGTGATCGGGTAGTCGCGGACACGCACGCCCGTGGCGTTGTAGACAGCGTTCGCAACGGCCGCGCCGACGCCGCACAGGCCCAGTTCGCCCACGCCCTTGGCCTTCATCGGATTGGCCTTGTCGTCGGCCTCATCGAGGAAAACGACTTCCTGATGGGGGATGTCCGCGTGCACGGGCACCTCATAGCTGGCGAGATCGTGGTTGATGAACAGACCAAAGCGCTTGTCGACGGCAAGCTCTTCCATCAGCGCGCCGCCGACGCCCATGGTCATCGCGCCGATCACTTGGCTCCGCGCCGAGGTGGGATTGATGATGCGCCCGGCCGCACAGACCGCCAGCATCCGCCGGACGCGGGTCACGCCGGTATAGGCGTCGACGCCCACCTCCACGAAATGCGCGCCGAAAGTGGAAATCTGCCATGCCTTTTCAAGGTCGCCGAATTCGATCTTGTCCTCACCGACTAGGTCCCCGGCGGCCGCGGCCTGTTTGAGGTCGGCAGCGCGCTTGCCGCTGATGACGCGGCCTTTCTCAAAGATCGCGTCGGCCGAGCTGAAGCCCAGGCGCTGCGTGATCGCCTCGCGGAGCTTGACGCAGGCGGCGTAGACGCCCGCCGTGGCGTTGGCGGCGCCAAACTGACCGCCCGATCCGGCGGAGACGGGGAAGGCGGAGTCGCCCAGTTTGACGACAACGGACTCGGCCGGAACGCCCATCATCTCGCCAGCGGTCTGCGCGATGATCGTATAGCTGCCGGTGCCGATGTCGGTCATGTCGGTTTCGACCGTGACGACGCCGTCGCGACCGAGCCGCGCCCGCGCGCCGGACGCCATGTTGATATGGTTGCGGAACGCTGCGGCGACCCCCATGCCCACCAGCCACTTGCCGTCGCGAACCTGGCCTGGCGTAGCGCTGCGTTTGGACCAGCCAAACCGCTCTGCGCCTTCGTTCAGGCAGCGCACCAGCTGGCGCTCGGAGAACCGGCGCGCAGGCTTCTCGGGGTCGACCTGTGTGTCGTTCTTCACGCGGAAGGCGACCGGGTCCATTCCCAGCTTCTCGGCCATTTCGTCGATCGCGATCTCGAGCGCCATCAGGCCCGGCGCCTCTCCGGGCGCGCGCATGGCGTTGCCTTCCGGCAGGTCGAGGACCGCCAGGCGCATCGAGATCAGGCGGTTGGCGCCGGCATAGAGCAGCTTGGTCTGGTTGACCGCCGTTTCGGGACTGCCATGGGGCTGATCACCCGAGCCGCTCTCATGCGCGATGGCGGTGATGGCGCCGTCCCGCAGAGCCCCGATCCGGATGCGCTGACGAGTCGCCGGGCGATGGGTGGTGTTGTTGGGCACGAAGGGGCGCGGCATCGCAACCTTGACCGGGCGTCCTGCCGCCCTTGCGCCCAAGGCGGCCATCACCGCGTCAGCTCGCAGGAAGAGCTTGCCGCCGAAGCCGCCGCCCACATAGGGCGAGATAAGGCGGATCTTTTCCTTGGGAATGCCGAGCGTCGTGGCCAGATCCGTACGACTCCAGTCGACCATCTGGTTCGAAGTCCATACCGTCAGGTTGTCGCCATTCCAGGCGGCGATGGACGCAAACGGCTCCATCATGGCGTGGCTCTGGTCGGGGGTCGTGTACTCTGCGTCGAGCTTTACAGGCGCCGCGGCGAATGCCTGCTCGAAACTGCCGACGCGGTCCACCGGAGGCGCTGCGCTGCCCTCGCCGCTAGTTCCGCCGGTAAGCGGGGCCGTTTTCAACGCCTCATCGAGATCGAAGCGGCCCTTGGCGCGGGCATAGTCGACACGCACCAGACTGGCGGCCGCGCGCGCCTGCTCGAACGTCTCGGCCACCACGATCGCGATGGCTTGATGATAGTGATCGACCTGCGGCCCGCCGAGTAGCTTGACCGTATTGTATTTGCCCTTGCCGAGTTTGCCCGCCTCGCGGGCGGTGACGATCGCCAGCACGCCCGGTGAAGCTTTCGCTTCCGCTAGGTTCATCGAGCGGATCGTTCCTTTGCCGACAGCCGCGCCAACGATGTAGCCATAGGCGGGATTTGCGACTTCGTGATGCTCGTAGGCATACGGCGCGGCGCCAGCGGTCTTGAGCGGGCCGTCGATGCGAGTGTGCGCGCGGCCGACGACCTTCATCCGGTCGATCGGATTGGCCGAGGCGGGGGTCTCGAACTTCATGGGTTAGGCCTTCGCGTCGGAGAGGATCGAGGCGAGCGCACGGGTGGCGAGCGGCAACTTGAAGGCGTTGTCCTTGGTTGGCGTCGCCCCTTGGAACGCGCGCGCCGTGACGGCCGCGGCGCCTTGCGGCAGCAGCGCCTCGGCCGCTTCCACCCGCCAGGGCCTGGGCGCGACCCCGCCAAACGCCACGCGTCCAGCGCCATCGGGCCGGATGACGGCGGCGACCGACACCAGCGCGAAGGCGTAAGAGGCGCGGTCACGCACCTTCTCGTAGAAATGCTTTCCGCCCAGCGGAGGCGGAAGCGTTACTGACGTGACAAGCTCGCCCGGCGCCAGCACGGTATCCTGCTCCGGGTGATCGCCCCACAAGCGGTGGAAATCGGCGATCGCGATGGAACGGCGTTGGCCTTGCCCGTCCACCGTCTCGACGGTTGCGTCGAGTACGCGCAACGCCACCGCCATATCGCCGGGGAAGGTTGCAATGCACTTGTCGGATACGCCGATCACGCCAAGCTGACGTGAAGCGCCGCCGATCGCCGCGCAGCCCGAGCCGGGCGTTCGCTTGTTGCAGGGCATGTTGGTGTCGTAGAAATATGGGCAGCGCGTCCGCTGGAGCAGATTGCCGGCGGTAGACGCCTTGTTGCGCAACTGGCCCGAGGCTCCCGCAACGATCGAACGCGTCAGAACTCCATAGTCCCGCCGCACCCGTTCGTCGGCGGCGAGATCGGTGTTGCTGACCAGCGCGCCGATCCGAAGACCGCCATCCTGGGTCCCTTCGATCTTGTCGAGCGCCAGATCCTGCACGTCGACGAGGTGAGTGGGCGTCTCCACCTCGATCTTCATCAAGTCGAGCAGATTGGTGCCGCCAGCCAGGAAGCGCGCGCCGGGCCGGCTGGCGACGATCCGGGCGGCCTCGACCGGATCTTTTGCGCGCTCGTAGGTGAAGGCCTTCATGCCCGATCCTCCGCAACCTCGGCCATGGCCTCGGCGATGTTGGAATAGGCGCCGCAGCGGCAGATATTGCCGCTCATCCGCTCGCGCATCTCCATGTTGGTGGCCCGGGGCCTGGCCATGAGATCGCCTTGGACGTGGCTCGGGACGCCGCGCTTGATTTCATCCAGCACGGCAACGGCCGAGCAAATCTGGCCGGGAGTACAATAGCCGCACTGGTAGCCGTCGTGTTTTACGAAAGCGGCCTGCATCGGGTGCAGCTTCTCAGGCGTGCCGAGCCCCTCGATCGTGGTGATCTCGTCGCCTTCATGCTGGACCGCGAGGCTGAGGCAGGCGTTGATCCGCCTGCCGTCGACGATAACCGTGCAAGCCCCGCACTGCCCGTGATCGCAGCCCTTCTTCGTGCCGGTCAGGTGGAGGTGCTCGCGCAGAGCGTCGAGCAGCGTCGTTCTGGTGTCGAGCGTCAGGTGTTGCGGTTTGCCGTTGACCTTGAAAGCGACCGGCATCTGCGGCGGAGGAGAAGGCCGCACGGCTTGCGCGGCCGGCGCACCGGCCGCCGGGCTACCGACGATCACGGCGGAGGCCGCGCCTGCTGCGAGCAGATCGCGGCGCGATGGCGCGCGGTCTGGAAGGTCGGACATCGACTATTCCTTCCTTTTGGCAAGGTCTGCGCGAAGGAGCCTTGTTCTGAGCAAGGCGGCCGCATGAACACATCCAAAATGGAACGTCGAAGAGCGTGATTACGTGCCGCTCATCTGGCTCAACGCCATGATGAGCTGCGCTCAGGTACGGACGGCGCCGGCTCCTCGCGAGTCGGACTGCGCGCCTTGGAGGCGCCCACCACCGGCGCCAGGGCGTCCTGAGTGTCGGCGATCACCGTCGCCTGAAGCTCCCGCCCAACAAGGAGCGCGCTACGGGTTGGTTACGTTGTAGCGTAACCAGAGCGCACCATTCTCAAGCCGGCGATGCTCGACAAGCGCGATATCCGCGAGCTCCACGGCGGGCGCCGTCTCGTCGCCATCGAACAGGCCGGGTGCGCCTGCGCGTCCGTCGATCGCCGGCTCCAGCAGAATGCTGAGCTCATCGACCAGCCCCGCGCGCAGGAACGATCCGTTGATCGCGCCGCCGCCTTCCAGCAGCAGCCGCCGGATCCCAAGCTCGCGGTTGAGAACCTCCAGCGTCCTGGCAAGGTCGATCTCCCGCTCGCCGGCGAACACATAGCCTATGCCGTCCGCGCGCAACCCGGCCAGGTGGGCGTCGCTGACCTGCTCGGTCAGCACCACGACGAGTGGGTCGCCGCCGACGTCGGCGCGGCCCCAGACGATCTTCCCGTGTGCGTCGAGAACGATCGCATAGGCCTTTGCTTTCGCGGGCAACCACGCCGAGCGAGGTAGCTCGACCTCACTGTCGGGATAACGATCGCCCCTCGCAAACTCCTGGCCGGTCACTCGCCCCACGAGCCAGGAGCCGCCGCCCAGATTTTCGTGGAGCTGGTTATACAGGTCGGTGCTGTGAGCGCCCTTCGGCGCCCAGCGGTCCGGTAGAATGCGCCCATCGAGGCTGCTGGCCATATGGCAGATGAGGCGCGGCTTCATTGCGCCGCTCCGGGAGCGGCCTCGTTCAGCGTGGCGGATTCCTCGTCGGTAAGGTCCAGCGCGGCCGCCGCGACATTTTCTTCCAGATGGGCCACACGACCTGTGCCGGGAATCGGAAGGATGACGGGGCTGCGCTTGAGCAGCCACGCCAGCGCGATCTGACCCGGCGTTGCGCCTTTCTCCTTCGCCAGGCGGTCGACCAGACCGCCTGGCTTGGCGAGTTCACCGGCGGCGAGCGGGAACCAGGGGATGAAGCCGATGCCGTTGGCCTCGCAATAGTCGAGCACGTCCTCGTCAGCGCGGTCGGCGAGGTTGTAGCGGTTCTGGACCGTCGCGACCGGGAAGATCTTCCGGGCCGCTTTGATCTCTTCGACCGACACCTGGCTCAGGCCAGCGTGTCGGATCAAGCCCTCATCGAGGAAGGACCGGATCGCGCCGAACTGTTCCTCCCGCGGGACCTTGGGATCGATACGGTGCAGTTGCCACAGATCCAGGCGCTCGACCTTGAGCCGGCGTAGGCTGAGATGGACGCAGGAGCGCAGGTAATCGGGGTTGCCGACCTGCGGCCAAGGGTTGGGATTGTTCGGGAAGCGCACCAGCCCGCCCTTGGTCGCGACCGTCAGGGCGCGATACGGCGCCAGCGTGTCGCCGATCAGCTGTTCGCTGACGAATGGTCCGTAGCTGTCGGCGGTGTCGATGAGATCGATTCCGACGTCGGGCAGGCGGCGCAAAACGCGCTGCGCCTCCTCCCGGTCTTCGGGTTCGCCCCAGATGTTGGGACCGGTCAACCGCATCGCGCCGAAGCCGAGGCGGTTGACGGTAAGATCGCCGCCAATTGCGAATTGGCCAGAAAGGCTTGCGTCGAGCTGGCTCATCAGAACTCCGATCATTGCGCCGGTCAGGGCCGGCCCATAACTTTTGCAGCCTCGCGAGCGTTCATCGCGCGGGTCGCCTCCGAGCGCATCGTCGAGGTCGACCTGCGGCCCAATAGGCGGCGCGATGAAGGTGCGGACGCCATGGAGGGGGTGATCTACAGCTTGCCGCCGAACACCGGAAAAATGCTCGCGTCGCCGTAATTCCTAAAGCGTTCGGCTCCCTTCAGCTGGTCCATGTCCACGTCGGCGATCTCAAAATCGACCGAGGCGTTCGCGCGCATGTGGTCAGGGTTCGTCGTCTTCGGCAGCGGCAGCAGTCCAAGCTGCAGACAATAGCGAATGCAAAGCTGGGGTACGGAGACCCCGTACCGCTTGGCCATTGAGCCGACGGTCGGGTCGTCGAGCATCGCGCCATGCGCAACCGGCGAGTAGGCCTCCACCAGCACATCCTGTTCGTTGCAGTAGGCGATAAGGTCGAAGGGTGTATTGCCCACGTGCCCGAGGACCTGGTTGACCGCGGGCTTCACGCTCCCCTTGTCCAGGATGTTCTCCAGATCGACCCGCTCGAAGTTCGAGACGCCGATCGCGCGGAGCCTGCCGGCGGCATGGGCCTCCTCAAGCGCGCGCCAGACCTCGAGATTGCCCTCGAAGAAGTGCTCGCCCTGTCGGAAGGCCGTCCACGGCTGAGGGCTATGGATGATCATCAGGTCGATGACGTCCAAGCCCAGCGCCCTTAGCGATCCATCGATGCTGGCCTTGGCCCCGGCGTAGGTCTTGACCGCCGCATCGATCTTCGTCGTGACGAACAGGTCCTCACGCGGGACGCCGCTGGTGCGCAGGCCTTCGCCGACGCCGTGCTCGTTACCATAGGCCTGAGCCGTATCGACATGGCGGTAGCCGATCTTCACAGCCTGGCGGACAGCGTCCGCGGCCTTGCCGTCATCGATCCGCCAGGTGCCCAGCCCGAGCTTGGGAATGCGGACTCCGTTGGAGAGCGTGTAGGTTTCGGTCAAAATCATCTCTTCACCTCTACGGATTTCTCGGTAGGTGAGCCTCATTGCTGCGCGGTCGGCCCGGCCGCGTACTGCTCGTCCGAAACCTTCTCCATCCAAGTGACCGGCGAGCCGTTCAGCGCTTCCTGGATGGCGATGTGGGTCATGGCGGTGGTGGGCGTGGCGCCGTGCCAGTGGCGGTGACCGGGCGGACACCAGATCACGTCGCCGGCGCGGATCTCGACGACCGACTCGCCTTCGCACTGCGTCCAGCCGACGCCGGAAGTCACCACCAGAATCTGGCCAAGTGGATGGGTGTGCCAGGCCGTTCGCGCACTGGGCTCAAAGGTCACCTGGGCCGCGCCGACCCGCGCAGGCGCCTCGGCCGTATAGAGCGGATCGATCCGCACCGAGCCGGTGAACCAGTCGGCGGGGCCCGCTTGCGAGGGCCGCGAGCCGTTACGAAAGAGCTGCATGTCGGTCTCCAATCTTGGCGGGGATTGAGCGGGTAGAGGCCAGGCCGCGGGCGCGGACAGCATCACGATGAACGCGCCAAGGGCGATGCGGCGACTGCGGAAGGCTAGGGCCATGGCTGGCAAGACCCCCTAGTCGGCCCGGCGCAACTGAACCGAGACAGACCCTGGCCGGTCGAAGATCGATACATCGCCAGTCACCTTGCCGAGGACGACAATGCCGGGCTGCGGAACGCGGCCGTTGCGATAGTAGATCACGAAGTGATCCGGTCCCCAGAGGCCCAGCGTGCCCGCCGCGAAGTCGACCCCCCGGGTGGCCCGCGGGAGCGGCGCGGACAGGGCGCCGGTCTTCTCCTGGCGCAGGTGGTCGCTCATCTCAATCGTCAAGGGCAGCCTTTGGGCGAGCGCGCGGGCGGCGGGATTGTCGGCCAGCTCGGCCGTGACGGCGCCCCACTGGGAGGTGATCAGGATGTGGTCTTGAGCCATGGCGTGTCCCGTGGAGAGAAGGGTGACGCCGGCGGCGATCAACAACGAGCGACGCATGAGGGGTCTCCTTGATGTCTAACGCTGAGCGGGCCGTTACGCCGCGAGATGCTGCTTGAAGAAGCCGGTCAGCTTGTCGAACGGGATCAGGTCCACCCGGTCGTAGAGATCGACGTGGCCGGCCCCCGGGACCCAGACCAGTTCCTTCGGCTCGGCGGCGCGGCGGTAGGCTTCGGCGCTGAACTCCCTGGAGTGGGCCTGGTCGCCGCTGATGAACAACATCGGACGCGGCGAGATCGTCTCGATGTCGTTGAACGGATAGAAGTTCATGAACTTGACGTTGCTGGTCAGCGTCGGGTGCGTGGTGGTCTCGGGCGAGCCGCCGACCGGCGTGAACGCGCCGCGGGGCGTGCGGTAGAAGTCGTAGAACTCGCGCTGGATCGGATCGGTGTCGGCCGTCAGGCTGTGGGTCGTGCCGCCGGTGTAGGCGGTCTCGCCGCCTTCGAACTCGGCGTAGCGCTGCTGGGCCGCCGCGGCGATGATCGCCTTGCGCTGGACGATGGTCAGGGAATGGTTCAGCGCGTCGCGGTTGGCCGCGCCCATGTCGTACATGCTGACCGTTGCGATCGCCTTCATGCGAGGATCGATCTTGGCGGCGCTGATCACGAAGCTGCCGCTGCCGCAGACCCCGATCGCGCCGATGCGCTCGCGGTCGACAAACGGGCGCGTGCCCAGGAAGTCGACGGCGGCGCTGAAGGCTTCGGCGTAGAAGTCCGGCGAGACCGCGTTGCGGGGCGAGCCCTCGCTCTCGCCCCAGAACGGCAGGTCCAGGGACATGGCGACGAAGCCCTGTTCGGCCATCTTGGTGGCGTAGAGGTTGGCGCTCTGCTCCTTGACCGCCCCCATCGGGTGTCCGACCACGATCGCGGCGATCTTGGCGCCCTGGTCAAGGTCCTTGGGCAGGAAGAGGTTGGCCGCAACCGTCGTCTGGTACTGGGTCTTGAAGGTGACCTTGGCCACGGTCACGCGGTCGCTCTTGTAGAAATTGTCGGCGCCTGTGGGCATGGGCTTGGCTTTCGCGCTAGAGGGCAGGGACGCCGCGCCGAGGACGGCGAGGCTGGCTCCGGTGAGTTGCAGCAGGGTGCGGCGGTCGTATTTCGTCTCGTCAGGTCGCATGGGCGTCTCGTTGCGTCGGGGGTGATCGGGGCGCGCTGAACGCCCCGGCGAGGGCGGCGGCGACCAGCAAGGCGGCGCTGGCCGCGAAGGTGGCGCGATAGCCGCCGGCGTCGAACAGCAGGCCGCCGCCGGCCGCGCCCAGGGTGATGGCCAGCTGGATCACCGCCACCATCAGACCGCCGCCGGCGTCGGTGTCGTCGGGCAGGGTGCGGGCCAGCCAGGTCCACCAGGCGACCGGCAGGGCGGTGCCCACCAGACCCCAGGCCATCAGCAGGATCGCGGCGGCGAGGGCCGAGGCGCCGGCGACGAGCAGGGCCAGGGCCGTGGCCGCCATCAGCAGCGGGGCGGCGATCAGGACCCGGCGCAGGCTCTTGCCGATCACACGGCCGATCAGCGCCGTGCCGACAAGGCCCGCCACGCCCATCGCCAGCAGGACGAACGACAGGGCCGAGGCGTTCAGGTGGACGACCTGTTCGAGGAACGGCCGCAGATAGGTGAACAGCGAGAACTGG
>NZ_LMFX01000037.1:0-25985 GCF_001426985.1 Caulobacter sp. Root1472
GTTCATCCGGGGAGACCTCCGGCCAAGGTTGGAGCTTCGCAACCCCAGCTTCTCAGCCGCTCCCCGGGTGAACAACCTTCATAGCTTCGACACCTAGGTCTTCTTCTCGAAAGCCGCGCTGATATCGATGGTCGTCGCGTCGCTGACCACGGGGACCCACTTGCCGATCCCGAAGTCCGAGCGGTTGATCTGGCCCTGGGCCTTGAAGCCGATGGTGAAGACCTTGGTGAAGTGGTTGGGGCCCGCGCCGGTGAAGGTGGCGTCGAGCACGATCGGCCTGGTGACGCCGTGCAGGGTCAGGTCGCCGGCGACCTTGGCCGTCGTCGGTCCGGTGGGGGTCACCGAGGTCGAGACGAAACGCATCTGCGGATACTTCGCCGCGTCGAAGAAGGTCGAGGACAGGAACTGGGCGTCCAGGTCCTTGTTGGTCGTCGAGACGGTGGCGATCGGCACGGAGACGTCGAGCTTGGCGTCGCCGAGCGCCTTGGGATCGATCATCAGCGTCCCCTTGGCGCCGGGAAACGTGCCCCAGAACTCGCTGATGCCCATGTGGATCGTGCCGTAGCGGACCAGCGTCTCCTTGGAGTCCACCGTGTAGGTCCCCGCCTGCACGTCTTCGGGCTTGAAGGGCGACTGGGCGCGAGCCGGGCCGATGACGGCGGCGATCGCCAGGGCGGCCGCGAGGCCGGGCAGCATTCGGGTCATTCAGGAGTCTCCAGGGTTGGATGTGTGTTCGTCAAAGGCGCCGGCCGTGCGACACGGCGCCTGGACAGGGCGCCGACCGCCGTCGCGGAGTCCTGAACGGCCCTCTGAAAAGCTCTGAAAACTTCCGCCGAGGAGAATGGGCCGCCGCGATCTTCGCCCCTGGCCCTTGACGTCGCCCACGTTCGCGAGACCTTCACAGCGCCCGCCTGCTGTCCTTGGGCCCGTTCAGATCCGGAGTTTTCGCAGAACCATGAGCCCTCTCTCCGGATCCGCCTTCCGCGTCGGGGCCTGGTCGGTCGATCCGAGGTCGGGACGGATCACCCGCGACGGCGAGAGCCTGCGCGTCGACGACCGATCCATGCGGCTCCTGGTCTGCCTGGCCGAGCACGCCGGCCGGACGGTCACCATCGACCAGCTGCTCGACGAGGTCTGGGCGGGCGCGGTGGTGTCCCAGGACTCCGTCTATCAGGCGATCACCTCGCTTCGCCGCCTGCTCGGCGACGATCGTAAGGCGCCGGCCTATATCGCCACCGTGCCGCGCCAGGGCTACCGCCTGGTGGCCTCCGTCGCGCCGGACGTCGACCCGGCGACCACCACGCCGTCGCCGCCGTCGCGTCGCCGGCTCGGGCTGGTCGCCGGCTGCGCCGCGGTCGTGGCGGTGGCGGTGGGATTGGTCGTCCTGGGCCGGGGAAACACCGCCGACACCCTCCGGTCGCCGTCGCCTGCCGTTTCGCGGCAGCAGCCTCGACAGGCCTTGGCCGTGCTGCCGTTCCTTGATCTCACCAGCCAGGCCATGAACGAGGAGTATGTCGCCGACGGTGTGACCGAGGAATTGGTCACCCGCCTGAGCCGCATGGACGGATGGCGGGTGAGCGCGCCCACCGACTCCTTCGCGCTGAAGGGCAAGACGATGACGGTGGCGCAGACGGCGACGGCGCTGGACGTCGATTATCTGGTCGATGGCAGCCTGCGCAGGTCCGGCGACACCCTGCGGATCTCGGCGCGCGTCGTGCGCGCGGCCGATGGTTCGGTGGTCTGGTCGCAGAGCTATGACCGCTCGTCGCGCGATCTCCTGCAGGTGCAGGACGAGATCGCCGGACAGGTGGCCGAGGCGCTGGGACGGTGCTGCCGGGGCCCGCCGCAGCCGTCGCGGGGTGGCGCGGCGCGGGCGGCCGTACCGTAGGTTTCCGCGTGGTCCTGTTGGCGCCTACCCCGCCGCCCCGCGGCTCTCCCAGCCCTCGACGAACGGGAACCGCTCGGCCCAGAACGCCGCCAGCCGCGGATCGGCGTCCACTCGCCGGACCACCTGGCTCATCTTCGGCGCGACCTCGTAGAACCGCTTGCGCCGCGGCCCCCAGCGGCTGACCACGGCGACATAGAGGTCGAGCACGGTCAGGTCGTCGCCCAGCAAGTAGCGGCCGGGATCGAGTTGGCCTTCCATCATCTCCCAACACGCGGCGATGCGCTCGGCGGTCGCGGCCTTGATCCGGGCCTGGACCTCGGGATCCGGCCCACCCAGGCGCGAGGGCTCGTCGCGCACCCAGAACAGCGAATAGATCGCCGCCGGCACGAACACCATCCAGCGCAGGAACTGGCCGCGCAGGGGCGCGTCCGGGGCCGGCGCCAGCCGCGCCTCGGGATGGCGGTCGGCCAGCCACAGCAGGATGGCGGCGCTCTCGGTGATCGTCTCGCCGTCGGGCGTGACCAGGGCGGGGATCTGGCGAAGCGGGTTGACGCCGGCCACCTTGGCCTGCTCGGCCTCGCCTTCCCAGGTCGGCGCCTCGACGATCTCATAGGGTAGGCCGATCAGCGTCATGGCCGCTTCGGCCGGCACGCCGCCCGATCCGACGGCGCTGAACAGGGTGAACGGCTTTTCCACAGGTGAGGCCCTATGTTGTGGATACGACGCCTCGTCACACTACATCTGGTAGACAGGAGGGGCGTGCGTCTGGCTAAATGCTAACGTACGTTATCCTAGTTCGTTCGACCGATTCTCGCCGCAGTTCTCGCCCCAAGGGTTCCTCGATGTCCGCCAAGCTGATCACCACGCCCGGCCTGCTGACCCCCTCCGGCGCCTACAAGCCCTTCCGCTACCCGTGGGCCCACGAGTTCTGGAAGAAGCAGCAGCAGGTCCACTGGATGCCCGAGGAAGTGCCGCTGGGCGAGGACCTCAAGGACTGGGCCGTCAAGCTGAACGACAAGGAACGGAACCTGCTGACGCAGATCTTCCGCTTCTTCACCCAGTCCGACGTCGAGGTCGCCGACAACTACATGGAGCGCTACGGCCGGGTGTTCAAACCCACCGAAGTGAAGATGATGCTGTCGTCGTTCGCCAATATGGAGACCATCCATATCGCGGCCTACGCCCTGCTGCTGGAAACCATCGGCATGCCGGAGAGCGAGTTCGGCGCGTTCATGGAATACCAGGCCATGCGCGACAAACATGACTTCATGCAGAAGTTCGGCGTCGACTCCAACGCCGACATCGCCCGCACCCTGGCCATGTTCGGCGGCTTCACCGAGGGCCTGCAGCTGTTCGCCTCGTTCGCGATGCTGATGAACTTCCCGCGCTTCAACAAGATGAAGGGCATGGGCCAGATCGTCTCGTGGTCGATCCGCGACGAGAGCCTGCACTGCGAAGGCATCATCAAGCTGTACCACACGTTCAACAAGGAGACCGGGGCGGTCACCAAGGCCGTGGCCGACGACATCGTCGACTGCTGCAAGACCGTGGTCACCATGGAGGACGCCTTCATCGACCTGGCCTTCGAGCAGGGCGACGTGCAGGGCATGACCCCGGACGACATCAAGCAATATATCCGGTTCATCGCCGACTGGCGCCTGCGCCAGCTGGCCCTGCCGGAGGTCTATGGCGTGAAGGAAAACCCGTTGCCCTGGCTGCAGTCGCTGCTGTCGGGCGTGGAGCACGCCAACTTCTTCGAGGCCCGGGCCACCGAATATTCCAAGGCGGCCACCCGGGGCCAATGGCACGGCGCGGAAGGCGTGTGGTCGAGCTTCGACACCATGCTGCAGAAGCGCTCGGAGAACACCCTGCCGGCCGAATAAGACAGGCCAGAAGAAGCAGGGACAACGGGGATAACATGCCGCCGCCCTCGAAAGGGGGCGGCGTTTCTTTGTCTGGAGTTTGGTGATGACGCGGATAGCGGTGATCGGTCCGGGCGCGGTGGGCGGCGTGGTCGCCGCCTGGCTGGCCCAGAACCCCGGCTTGGAGGTCGAGGTCTGCGCGCGCACGGCCTTCGACCGGCTGGAGGTCGAGACCCCGGGCGGGCCGCTGACGGCCAGCCCGCGCGTGCTGACCGCGCCGGACCAGGCCTCACCGGTCGACTGGGCGATCGTCACGACCAAGACCTATGACGCGGCCGCGACCGGCGCCTGGCTGGCCCGCCTGGTCGGGTCGGACACCCGTGTTGCGGTGCTGCAGAACGGCGTCGAGCACGTCGAGCGCTTCACGCCCTATGTTCCCGCCGAACGGATCACCCCCGCGGTGGTCGACATCCCGGCCGAGCGCAGCGCCCCCGGGCGGGTGCGCCAGCGGCGCGACGGCGTGATCCTGGTTCCGGACGGGGCGGCGGGCGAGGCCTTCGGGGCCCTGTTCGCCCACACCCCGATCGCCGTCTCGACCACGGCCGACTTCAGGACCGCCGCCTGGAAGAAGCTGGCCCTCAACTGCGCCGGCGCGGTCAACGCCCTGACCCTGCAGCCGGCGGGCGTGGCCCGGCGCGAGCCGGTCGCCGAGATCATGCGGGCCCTGGTCGGCGAATGCGTGGCGGTGGGCCGGGCCGAGGGGGCGGACCTGCCGTCCGACCTGCCCGAAAAGGTGGTCGGGGGCTATCGCGCCGGCCCGCCCGACGGGATCAACTCCCTGCACGCCGACCGCGCCGCGGGGCGGCCGATGGAACTGGACGCCCGCAACGGCGTGATCGTCCGGCTGGGCGCGCGACACGGGATCGCCACGCCAGTCAATGCGATGATGGTGGCGCTGCTGGAGGCGGCGGCTACGTCTTGAGGAAGCCGCCCAACAGGTCGCCGACCGCGCCGCCCAGGCCCTCGGTCGGCAGCTGACCGCCGGGCGTCAGGCGGTCGACCAGGCCCGGCAGCAGCTCGGCCAGCTTGGCCGCGCCGACTTGCGGATCGACGCCCAGCTTCTCGGCGAACTGGCCGATCGCGCCCGAGCCGAGCACGGCCTGGACCTGTTCGGCCGAGATGGGGTGGTTGGCCCCGTTGGAAACCCAGGACTGGGCGACCTCGCCAAGGCCGCCCTTCTGGAACGCCTCGACCAGGCCGCTGACGCCGCCCGCCGCGCCCTGGCTGGCGATGGTCTCGACCAGGCTCGAAAGGTCGCCGCCGCCCTGGCCGCCGACGGCGCCCATCAGATTATCCAGCAAGCTCATGCGACTCTCTTCGGCTGACAGGCGTCCGGAAGCGGGCACCAGGGAAATCCAAGGTCCGACCGTGAGCGAGTCGCGACGACGCGCCTCTACGGCCGGTCCTTCTTCGGGATGGCCGCGATCTGTTCGGCCGAGAGCTTGGTGATCGACTTGGCCATGATCGGCATGGCGAAGCCGAAGCCGTCGGAGACCCGCAGGTCCAGGTCGAGCGGATTGCACACCGAATCGATGCCGCGGACCACCGACACCAGGTGCACGCCGGGCGAGGTCAGCTGGCTGGTGCCGTGCGACAGCTCCACCTGGTAGACGTCGCGGTTGCGCACCCTCAGATACAGGGTGTCGCGATCGGGCGCGCTCCAGCCGTCCCAGTCCGACAGATAGAAGCAGCTGCGAGCCGGCTTGGCGGCGGCGCCCGTGGTTTCGTCGGGCGCGTTGGCGGCCAGGGCCGGCGCGGAGGCGGCCAGGAGCGCCGTCGTCAGCAGGCCGGCCCGGATCATGGATTTGACGTTCATGGCGGTCTTCCTAACCGAGGTCCCTCGGGGGGAGAGATTGGTCTTCTCCCCTCCGAAGTCAATCGGTCGCGCTTGGCGGTTCAGGCCTTGGCGGCCTCGGCCGGCGGCTCCGGATCGTCCAGCTCGCCTTCCCACTTGGCGACCACGGCGGCGGCGACCGAATTGCCGACCACGTTGGTGGCGCTGCGGCCCATGTCCAGCAGGTGATCGACGCCCAGCACCAGGGCGATCCAGGCCTCGGGCAGGCCGAAATAGGTGAGCGTGGCCATGATCACCACCAGCGAGGCCCGCGGCACCCCGGCCATGCCCTTGGAGGTGACCATCAGCAGCAGCAGCATCGAGGCCTGCTGCTCGAGCGTCAGGTGGACGCCGTGCACCGACGTGATGAACAGGGTCGCGAAGGTGCAGTACATCATCGAGCCGTCGAGATTGAACGAGTAGCCCAGCGGCAGGACGAAGCTGACGATCTTGCGGCGCACGCCCAGGGTCGGCAGGCCGTCCAGCAGGCGCGGATAGGCCGCTTCCGAGCTGGCGGTCGAGAAGGCCAGCAGGGCGGGGGTGCGGATGAAGCCGAACAGCGGGATGGCCCGCTTGCCCAGGAAGAACAGGGCGGCCAGGAACAGCAGCAGCCACAGCGTGCCCAGGCCCGCATAGAACGAGCCGATGAAGCGGGCGTAGACCCCCAGGATCGACAAGCCCTCCTTGGCCACGGTGTTGACCAGGGCGCCGAAGATGGCCAGCGGGGCCAGGGCCATCACGAAGCCGGTGACCTTCAGCATGATCGAGGCGGCTTGCTCGGTGACCTCCAGGACCGCCGGGGCCTTGTTGTCCAGGGTGGCGACGGCCGTGCCGACGAACACCGAGAAGACGACGATCTGCAGGATCTCGTTCTTGGCCATCGCCTCGAACAGCGAGGCGGGAATCAGGTGGTCGATGAAGCTCTTGACCGTGAAGGCGCCCACGGCCGATGGCGGCGCGCCGGCCTCGGCCACTTCCTTGAGCACCACGCCGTGGGCGGGGTCCAGCAGGTGGAACATGCCGATGCCGATCAGCAGCGACAGGATCGAGGCGACCAGGAACCAGCCGATCGCCTTGACCCCCACGCGGCCGACCGCGGCGGCGTCCTCCATGTGGGCGATGCCGGCCACCAGCGTCGTGAACACCAGCGGCGCGATGATCATCTTGATCAGGCGCAGGAAGATGTAGGGCAGCAGCGAGGCCAGGTCGGCCGCCTTCTTGGTCCCGTCCGCATCCAGGTACTGGTTGCAGGCCCAGCCGACCAGGACCCCGAGGATCATGGCGGCGACGATCAGGAAGGCGAAACGTCTGTTCATAAGGTCCCCTCGGGCGCCGGACGGTCTTCTTGCGGACGGACGCTGTCGACGCCACGGATCTGTACGTTGTCACCCGACGTCCGGACCAGGCGCGAGGTCGCTCCCGCCATCATCCGCCCCACGTCTGGGCATTTCATCCCTTGTGGCCGACGAAATCGGCTTCGTCCATGCCCCAGAGCCCGTGAGGAGCCCTCTTGCGGCCTTAGCCTAGAAAAGGCGGCGGAACGCTGATATAGGGCGCCATGTCAAACCAAGAAAAAGCAATCGCCGCGGTCGAGCGGCTCAATCAAGAATACGAACGCGCCGTCGACGCCCTGCGGACCGCGCTTCGCGCCTACCTCGAAAACGGAACCCGGCCCGACCCGCAAGCGCGGTTCGACGGCACGTTCGCCTATCCCGAGCTGCGGCTGATCTACGATCCCGAGGCCCTGCCGCCCAAGCTGGCGCGCTCCTACGCCCGGGTCAGCCGGCCCGGCGTCTACGCCACGACCATCACCAAGCCCAACCAGTTCCGCGACTACCTGGTCGAGCAGCTGACCCTGCTGATGAACGACTTCCACGTCGAGATCGAGATCGACCGGTCCAGCCAGGAGATCCCCTATCCCTACGTGCTGGACGCCAGCATCGACCTGAACCAGGCCGACGTCCGCAGCGAGGACATCGCCCGCTTCTTTCCGACCACCGACCTGGCCTTCATCGGCGACGAGATCGCCGACGGGGTGTGGAACCCGGCCATGGAGGAGAACCGGCCGCTGGCCCTGTTCGACGGCCTGCGCACCGATTTCTCGCTGGCCCGGCTGAAGCACTACACCGGCGCCCCGGCCGAGGACGTGCAGCAGTTCATCCTGTTCACAAACTACAACCGCTATGTCGACGAGTTCGTCCGCTGGGGCATCGAGCAGCTGCAGCAGCCGGACAGCCCCTACACGGCCCTGTCGTGCGCGGGCGGGCTGACGATCACCGCCAACACCGCCAATCCCGAACTGGCGGTGGCCGAGTCGACCTGGCGCAAGCACCAGATGCCGGCCTACCACCTGATGGCCGCCGGCGGCCGGGGCATCACCCTGGTCAATATCGGGGTGGGCCCGTCCAACGCCAAGACCATCTGCGACCACCTGGCGGTGCTGCGCCCGCAGGCCTGGCTGATGATCGGCCACTGCGGCGGCCTGCGCGACACCCAGACCATCGGCGACTACGTGCTGGCCCACGCCTATCTGCGTGACGACCACGTGCTGGACGCCGTGCTGCCGCCCGAGATCCCGGTGCCGTCGATCGCCGAGGTCCAGCGCGCCCTCTACGACGCCTCCAAGGCGATCAGCGGCGACTCCGGCGATCAGCTCAAGAAACGCCTGCGGACGGGCACGGTGGTCACCACCGACGACCGCAACTGGGAACTGCGCCACAGCCTGTCGGCCCTGCGCTTCAACCAGAGCCGGGCCGTGGCCATCGACATGGAAAGCGCCACCATCGCCGCCCAAGGCTACCGCTTCCGGGTGCCGTACGGGACGCTGTTGTGCGTGTCGGACAAACCGCTGCACGGCGAGATCAAGCTGCCCGGCCAGGCCAACGCCTTCTACGAGCGGGCGATCAGCCAGCACCTGCAGATCGGCATCCTGACCTGCAAGCTGCTGCTGGAGGAAGGCCCGAACCTCCACTCGCGCAAGCTGCGAGCCTTCGACGAGCCGCCGTTCCGGTGAAGCCGCCAAACTAGATCCTCCCCCACAGGGGGAGGTTTTATTGGGTCGCCTTCAGAAACCCCACGATCGTCTCCGCCAGGGCCGGCTCCATCACCGCGCTCAGGTGGTCGCCCGGGACCCGGACGGCCCGGGCGTCGGCCATCATGGCCGCCAGCGCCTCGACCGAGCCGTTGTCGTCGTCGCGCTGCCCGGCCACCACCAGGGTCGGGACGTCGATCGCCGCGATCGCCTCGGCCGAGGTCGCCGCGAACGAGGCCAGCACGCCCAGCATGGCCTCGGGCTTGAGACCGCCGGCCGCCATCATAGCCTGCACCCGCCGGCCGGCCCGGGGATCGCGCGCGGCCTCGCCGTGCCGGATGGCGTCCTCGAACATCGCCGCCCGCGCCCCGGCCTCCATCAGTCCGCGCTCGCCCATGCCGGCCAGGACCAGCTTGCTCGGCCGCGCTCCACGCGTCAGCATCCGCACCGCCGTGCGCGCGCCCAGCGAATAGCCGACCAGGTCGTAGTCGCTCAGATGCAGGTGGGCGACCAGGGCCTCCTGGTCCCGCGCCAGCACGTCGGGCGGCCAGGCGGCGGGGTCGGACGGGGCGTCCGAGCGGCCGTGGCCCCGCAGGTCGGGCGCGATCACCCGCCGTCCCGTGGCCGCCACGACGGCGGCGATCCCGGGCAGGAACCAGTTGCTCTCGGCGCTGGCCAGGAAGCCGTGCAGCATCACGGTCGGCCAGCCCGCCGGATCGCCCAGCGTGCGGTAGCCGATCGAGACGCCGTCGAAGCTCTGGAAGCGGTGCAGGTCGGTCATCGCCTCAGCTTGGCCCTGTCGCTCCACCCCGTCCAGCGTCTCGCTTTCGTCGCCGGCCGACGCTAACAAGCGGGCCATGACCCGTCATATCGTTCTGCAAGGCGTCGAGAACTTCCGCGATTTCGGCGACTACGCCGCCGGGGCGGGCCGGTTGAAGACGGGCCTGCTGTTCCGCGCCGCGCACCAGGCCGAAGCCACCGACGAGGACCTGGTCGCCATGGCGGGCCTGAACCTCCGTACGGTCGTCGACCTGCGCCGGCCCAACGAGCGCCAGCGCGACCCGTCGCGGCGCTGGGCGGGTTTCGCCGCCGAGGTGATCGACAACGACCTGGGCGTGACCGGCGAGGATCCCTGGCGCGCCTTCCTGCGGCAATCGGACCTGTCGGTGGCCTCGATCCGCGACTACCTGGTCGACTACTACCGCCGCGCGCCGTTCGCCGTGCGGCACCTGGACCTGTTCCGCCGCTACTTCCAGGCCCTGGCCGCGGCGCGCGGCCCGGTGCTGATCCACTGCGCGGCGGGCAAGGACCGCACCGGCCTGCTGGCCGCCCTGACCCACCACGTGGCCGGGGTGGCCGACGACGACCTGGTCGACGACTATCTGCTGACCAATGACGAGGCGCGCTTCGCCCGCCGCGGGCCGGTATTCGCCGACCTGCTGGAGGCCGAGCTGGGCCGCCGGCCGTCGGACGCGGCCGTACGCGCCGCCATGGGCGTCGAGGCCGACTACCTGGCCGCGGCGATCGCCGAGATGAAGGCCCGCGACGGCTCGCTGGACGGCTATCTGGAGCAGGCGGTTGGGCTGGACGCGCAAGGCCGCGAGGCGGTGCGGGCGCATATCCTGCTGTGATCGCGTACTTCGTCCGCGCTCTCAATACTGAACTCGTCATTCCGGGCCTTGTGCCCGGAACCCCTCGCTCAGCTGACGGTGCGTCGCCTTGGCGCGCTGGCGCGCCACACCACTGCACCTGCGGCGGATAAAGGGGTTCCGGGCACAAGGCCCGGAATGACGATCAAGAGGGGGAGCGTAGAGGGCGACAAGGCCAGGCGCGCCTAGCCCTCAATCCGCGCATTCGCCCGTGACAAACGCCCGTTTCAAAGTCACGCTCCACCCAAGTCGCCGCGCCAGACGGCGACCCTGTGAACAGGGTGGAACAGCATGAGTGAGGTCTCGGCCGCCGCGGCGGTTCCGGCAGGGGGCGAGCCCGTCGCCCCGTTGAAGTCGGGCCTGCCGCGCGGCGCCCTCGCCTGGATCCTGCAGCAGGGCGCGCGCGACCCCTATGTGATCCTGATCACCATCTACATCTTCTCGCCCTACTTCTCGCGGGTGCTAGTCGGCGATCCCGTCAAGGGCCAGGCCCTGGTGGCCAACATCTCGACGATCTACGGCGTGCTGACCGCCCTGACCGCGCCGCTGCTGGGGGCGATGATCGAGCAGTACGGGCCGCGCAAGCCGATGCTGGGGATGGTGACCGCGATCATGGTCCCGGCCCTGGTCGCCCTGTGGTGGGCCATGCCGGCCGGCGGCCTGCCGCTGATGGCGACCAGCGGCCTGCTGATCGTGCTGGGCGTGGCCTATAACTGGGGCGACGTGATCAGCAATTCGCTGCTGGGTCGCGCGGCGGGCGAGGTTCCGGGCCGCGCCGCCCTGATCTCGGGCCTGGGCTATGCGCTGGCCAACGGCCTGTCGGTGGCCCTGCTGGTCTTCATGCTGTGGGGCATGGTGCTGCCGGGCCAGGTGGACTGGCCGGGCGTGCCGCACGCCCCGCTGTTCGGGCTCGACGCCAGCCAGAACGAGCCCAGCCGGATCTCGGGTCCGATGTCGGGCGCGATCCTGCTGCTGGGCGCGATCCCGTTCTTCCTGTGGACCCCCGACGCGGCCCGCACGGGCCGTAGCTGGATGGCCAGCCTGCGGGCGGGGATCGCGCTGCTGCGCGACATCTTCGGCGACCTGAAGGGCCATCGCGACATCGCCGTCTTCCTGGGCGGGCGCCTGCTCTACAACGACGGCATGACCGCCCTCCTGGTGTTCGGCGGGCTGCTGGCGGCCGGGCTGATGAAGTGGGGCGCGCTGGAGATGCTGGCCTACGGCATCGCGCTGAGCGTCTTCGGGGTGGTCGGCGGCCTGGTCGCGCCCTGGTTCGATCGCACGCTGGGACCGCGCAAGGCCGTGCAGCTGGAGATCGCCGGCTCGCTGGCGGTGCTCGTCGCCACCCTGGGCATGGGCCGCGACAAGATCCTTTATCTCTGGTCCTACGACCCGGCGGCCCACGCGCCGGTCTGGAACGGGCCGCTGTTTCGCACCGCGCCGGAGCTGATCTATCTGGGCCTGGGCCTGCTGATCGCGGTGTTTGTCACCGCCCAGTACGCCTCCAGCCGCACCCTGCTGATCCGCCTGTGCCCGCCGGACAAGACGGCGGCGTTCTTCGGGCTGTACGCCCTGTCGGGCACGGCGACGATGTGGCTGGGCTCGCTGCTGGTGGCCCTGGCCACGGCGGTGTTCAAGAGCCAGGTCGGCGGCTTCCTACCGGTCGCGGCCCTGCTGTTGATGGGCTTTTGCGTGCTGTTCCTGGTCAAGGGCGGCGAACGGGAGGCCTGACCTCGCGTGCGAAGTCGTAGCCTCGGGGCGCGCGGGGCGGTATCACCCGCCGATGCGTCACGTCGTCCTCATCAGCGCCCCCTGGCGCGACCCGGTCTGGGCCGCGGCCCCGTGGCGGGACGAACCGTTCGTCTGCGCCATGATCTCCGGCGGCCAGGCGGGGCGGTGGTCGTACCTGCTGCGCGAGCCGGACGCCACGCTGACCGTGACCTCCGAGGATCCGCGCGACCCGTTCGCGGCCCTGGCCGAGCTGGTCGGTCCGCCCCAGGCGACGGATCCTGACGGCCCGCCGTTCCAGGGCGGCGTCGTGGGCCTGGCCGCCTACGAGCTGGGCGACCGGGTCGAGCGCCTGGACCTGCCGCGCACCGGCTGGCCCGACCTGGCCTGCGCCCGCTATCCGGCCCTGCTGGCCTTCGATCACCTGCAGCGCCAGGTGCTGGCGATCGGCCGCGGCGGCTCGCAGAGCTTCGCCCGGGCCCGGGCCGAGGCGGCCCTGGGCTGGCTGGACGGCGCCTCGCCCGCCCCGCACGACGGCCCGCTGTGCGAGGCGCTGAGCGCCAGCGACGGCGAGGCCTACGAGGCGGCGGTGGCCCAGGTGGTCGAGCGCATCGTCGACGGCGAGATCTTCCAGGCCAACATCGCCCGCGCCTGGACCGGGCGGCTGGTCGGCGGCGCCCATCCGTTCGACCTGTTCGCCCGCCTGCGCGCCGACAGCCCGGCGCCGTTCTCGGCCTATCTGCGCCTGCCGGGCCGGGCCCTGGTGTCCAACTCGCCCGAGCGGTTCCTGAAGGTGGCGCCAGGGAGCGAGGGCGGCGACCTCTCGATCGAGACCCGGCCGATCAAGGGCACCCGGCCGCGCGGCGCCGACCAGGCCGAGGACGCGCGGCTGATCGCCGAGCTGTCGGCCAGCGCCAAGGATCGGGCCGAGAACCTGATGATCGTCGACCTGATGCGCAACGACCTGGCGCGGGTCAGCCCGCCGGGCAGCGTCGCCGTGCCCGAACTGTTCAAGGTCGAGACCTTCGCCAACGTCCATCACCTGGTCTCGACGGTGACGGGCAAGCTGGCGCCCGGCCTGGCGGCGGCCGACCTGCTGCGCGCGGCCTTCCCGCCCGGCTCGATCACCGGCGCGCCCAAGGTCCAGGCCATGAAGGTCATCGCGGAGCTGGAGACGCCGCGCGGCCCCTATTGCGGCTCGCTGTTCTGGGCTGGGGTGGACGGGGCGCTGGAGTCCAGCGTGCTGATCCGCACGGTCGGGCTTGAACAGGACCGGGAGGGTTGGCGTTTGGAAGCCAGGGCCGGGGCGGGCATCGTCGCCGACAGCGACCCGCACGCCGAGCGTCTGGAGACCGAAGCCAAGTTCGCCGCCCTGCGCCGGGCCCTGATGGAGCCGCCTCGCGGATGACAGACGCTTTTCCTCTGGACGATCGGGGCCTGCTGCTGGGCGATGGCCTGTTCGAGACCCTGCTGTGGACCGGCGGCGACCTGCCGCACCTGGACGCCCACCTGGCCCGGATGGCGGCCGGCTGCGAGACCCTGGGCCTGCCGGTGTTCGACCTGGACGAGGCCCGCGCGCTCTGCCGCGCCGCGCCGGGCGAGGCGGGCCTGGGCGAGGTCCGCGCCGCGGTGCGCCTGACCCTGACGGCCGGCTCCGGCGGCCGAGGGCTGGACCGGCCGTCCGCCCCGGTTCCGCGTCTGGCCGCGACGGCGGCGGCCGCGGCGGTCGTGACCACGCCGGTCGATCTGGCCCTGGCCTCGACCCGTCGCAACGAGGGCTCGCCCGCCGCCCGGCTGAAGACCCTGTCCTATGTCGACAACGTGCTGGCCCGCGCCGAAGCCCGGACGGCGGGCGCCGACGAGGCGGTGATGCGCAACAATCATGGCGACTTGGCCTGCGCGGGGGCGGCCAACCTGTTCTGGGTGGCGGGCGGTTCGCTGTTCACCCCGGCGCTCCATTGCGGCGTGCTGGACGGCCTGACCCGGCGGCGGGTGATCGCGGCGGCCCGGGCGCTGGACGTCGACGTCCACGAGGTGGCCAGCGGCGCCGAGGCCCTGGATGCGGCCGAGGCGGTGTTCCTGACCAACAGCCTGGTCGGCGTGCGGCCGGCGCGGCGCTTCGAGGGCGAGACCTTCGGTCCCCACGCGCTGGTCGAACGCCTGCGCGAGGCGACGCAGTCCTAGAGCAAGCTCTAGACTTCTGTCTTCGCATCGCTTTTGCGGAAAACCGGCATCCACTTTTCCGCGCGATGCTCTAGGTGGGCGAGCGGGTCACCTGGTCGGAGAGCCGCGGCTTCAGATAGAAGGTGCGGCGGAAGGTCAGGGTCTGGGGCAGGATGAACTTGAAGAACGAATCGTATTCGTAGCTGGCGCTGCTCATGATCACGCTCTGGCCGGCCGGCAGCACGCCGACGGGGATGTCGACCACGGCGCCCCTCGCAGGGCAGTTGGCCGGGGCGTTGGACGCCTCCGACCACACGACCGTGTCCTTGCCGGTCGCGTCGGAGGCGACGCTGACCAGGCACATCCGCAGGGTCGTGGTCGGGAAGGGCGACATCAGCACCGCGCCCGCGCTGAAGACGTCGTTGCGGCGGGCGTCCGTGAATTTCTGGTCGCGGGCCACCACGTCGCCGATCGAAGACGCCACGTGGCTCAGGCGCCGCTGGGCCATCATGGCTTCCGTCAGTTCGGCCATGCCGAAATAGAAGAGGATCAGCACGGGCGCGATCAGGGCGAATTCGACGGCGGAGACCCCGCGCCGGTCGCGCCAGAAGTGGGAGAGGCGCCGGGTCATTGGCATTTGATCGGGACGAGGGTTTGCGAATAGGGCTCGTTGGTGAACACCGCCGCGAAGCTGATCTGGCGATTACCGGACGGGCCGGCGAGGGCCTCCTGCAGCAGCGGCGTGATCACGGGCCACTTGTAATAGCCGCGCACCAGGACGATCGAGCCGGGGCCGCCCGGATCGAAACAGGTGTTGGTGGGGTTCGGCGTCGGCAGGCCGCTGGTCTGGGTGAACGAGGGCAGGACGCGGACGTCCAGGGTCAGGGAGCTTGAGCACGACCCGCCCAGCCACGACATTTCGCCGCACACGGCCTGCTTGAAGCTGGCCGCGTCGCCGCCGTTGGTCTGCAACTCGCCGGTGCGGATCGTGCGGTCGACGACCATCAGCGCGTTCTCCAAGCCCATCGACACCAGAAAGATGAAGCCCAGCTCGATGATGGCGAAGACCAGGATCAGGAAAGGGATGGCGACGAGGGCGAACTCGATCGCCGTCGCGCCGTCGTCGGCGCGAGCGAAGCGGCGCAGCAGGCCCAGGCGGGCCAGAAGCTGGCGATGGTGTCGGGCTCGATCGGCCATGGCGGCGTCCGCGTCAGCGCCTTTGAAGAACATCAGGCCAGGCAGTCTAGGCCTCGCGTCCCTAATCAGGGGTTTAGGAGACCAAATCTAGGGGATGGCGGCCGGGGCGGCGCTGGGGGCGGGCGCGACGGGCAGGGCGGTGGAGCTCAGCATGGAGCAGCGATCGCCGCAGGCGTAGGTCGCGGTGCTGGCGCCCCGCTGGACGATGACTGCATGGGTCGGAATGTCGGAGACCACCACGTCGCGGTCGGCCAGGGCGCGTCCCTGGGCGTCGAAAGCCAGCACGGTGGTCGCGCCCGGCTTCTTGCCCAGCACCACCAGGGTTCGCTCGTTGACCAGGCTGACGTCGGCCACGGCCGGGTCGCCGACCACGATGTCGCGCACGGGCGCGCTCAGCAGGATGCGCGCGGCGCCGCCGGCGCCGATCGACAGCGGCGCGGACGGACTGTCGGCGGCGGCGACGGTGGCGACGGAGAGGCTCAGACCGGCGCAGAGGACGAGAGTCAGGCGGCGCATGAAGGTGTCTTCCCAGCTTGGTGCGGGATGAGCATGCCGCAGAATGGTCAATAAAGACCTAAGCTCGATGTTTGTGTATTGCTCCCGACTCTCGAGAACACCTTGGCGCATAAGGGGTTTTTGCTTCTATCGATATGGCGCAGTTAAGAGAAAGTAATGGTAAACCAAAATAAACCAACAAAAAGTTCGGAGAAACTATTCGCTGTTTACTGGGCATTAAGTGAGGTGGGCGAAATTGATCGTGTTTTCGGGGGTGAGCAAGTCGACACGGCTTGGAGCCCAGATCCACTTACTGACCAGGAGATCCACCATGTCGAAGTTTGTCACCCGCTTCCTGAAAGATGAATCCGGCGCCACGGCCATCGAGTACGGCCTGATCGTCGCCCTGATCGCCGTCGTGATCGTCGCCGCGGTGACCACGCTCGGCACCAACCTGAAGAACCGCCTGACGTCGGCCGCGACGGCCATCGGCTAAGGCGTCCGTCCTTAGGAAGACAAGAGGGCCTCGGCGGACACGCCGGGGCCTTTTTTGTTCCGATGATCGAGGAGCTTCCATCATGTCGAAGTTTGTCACCGCCTTCCTGAACGACGAGTCCGGGGCCGCCGCGGTCGAATACGGCCTGATCATCGCCCTGATCGCCCTGGCGACCGTCGGAGCCTTCGGCCTCCTCGGCGGCGACGTGAAGAGCGCCTTCCAAGCCGCCGCCGATCAGCTTGCGGGCGGCTGAGCCACCGTAGATCGAACGGGAACGTGGCGGCGAGGCCGAGCGTCCTGTTCCATCACCGCGGCGCGGATTTCGTCACGCGGGAAACCATTGCTTCACGAGATCGGCGCACACTGCCGCCGATTGAACAGGCAAGGCCGCCATGCACACCCTTCAGTTCGCCCTGCTGCTGATCTTTCCCGCGCTGGTCGTCGTCGCCGCGCTGAAGGACGTCACCAGCTATACGATCCCCAATTGGATCTCCCTGGCCCTGATCGCGGCCTTCGCGCCGGTGGCCCTGGTCAGCGGCGCCTCCCTGGCGACCCTGGGCCTGTGCCTGGCGTCCGGCTTCGTCGCCCTGCTGGTCGGCATGGGCATGTTCGCGGCCGGCTGGATCGGCGGCGGCGACGCCAAGCTGTTCGCCGCGTCGGTCCTGTGGCTGGGCTGGCCCGCGGCCCTGCCGTTCATGCTGGTCACCGGCATGGCGGGCGGCGCCCTGACCCTGGGCCTCCTCAGCCTGCGCTCGGGCTGGTTCGAGCCGGTCCTGGCGGGCAGCCCGGCCTGGCTCCGCAAGCTGGGCGCCCAGGGCGGCGACATTCCCTATGGCGTGGCGATCGCGGTCGGAGCCCTGGCCGCCTTCCCGCAGGGCGCCCTGACCCTGGCCGTCGGCGCCTAGGTTCGCGCCCCGCGTCAGCCTGTCGCGCCGCCGGGCCGCCTTTCGGAGCGCCGCCTTTAGCCGCTGTTAACCATGGGCGCGCGAGCATGAGACGGGGGCCAGAAGGGCCATTGGACGATTCGTGCGTGATCGCCTGAAGGCGGCCCGCTTGACCCGTGTTTTCGTCGCTAGAGCCCAACCGCATGAATCCTCTTCGCGTCATGATCGTTCTGGTCGCCGCCGTCGCGGCCATCGGCCTGGCCGTGGTCATGCAGAAGGCCATGGGCGGCAAGCCCGCGCCCGCGCCGATCGTCCAGACCTCCGGCCCCGCGGCCAAGCCCATGACCCAGGTCCTCATCGCCAAGCACGACCTGGCCATCGGTGATCGCCTGACCGCCGGCGACGTCGACTGGCAGCCCTGGCCGTCCGACACCATCAACGCCGCCTTTATAACCAACGGCGCCGCCGATCCGGTCCCCGCCAAGGCGACCGCCAAGGCCGCCAAGGCGGTCGGCGACGCGGCCGGCGCGATGATCGGCGGCGTCACCCCGGAAAGGGCCGTCGAGGGCGCGATCGTGCGCGACCCGATCCTGGCCGGTGAACCCATCACCGCCCGCAAGATCGTCCGTGGCGGCGAAGGCGGCTACCTGTCGGTGGTCCTGGGGCCCGGCAAGCGCGCCATGGCCGTGCCGGTCACCTCGGAGACGGCGGTCGGCGGCTTCGTGCTGCCCGGCGACCGGGTCGACGTCATCCAGGCCCACGAGGCGCAGAGCGTCGGCGAGGGCGACACCGGCGGCGTCAAGCGGATGGTGGCCGAGACCGTCGTCCAGAACGTCCGCGTTCTGGCCCTGGACCAAGCCTCGGCGGCCGAGAAGGACGCCAAGACCATCGTCGCCTCCACCGCCACCCTCGAGGTCGGCCCGGTCGAGGCCGAAGCCCTGACCCGCGCCAAGGCCGCCGGTCCGGTCACCCTGACCCTGCGCGCCTATACCGACCTCGGCGGGCCCTCGGGCCTGGCGGTCGCTTCCCAAGATTCCGCCGTCGTCCGCATCAATCGCGGCGGCCAGACCTCCAGCATCTCGGTTCGCCCATGATCCGCCGGCTCTTTTCCACCTCGCTCGCGGCCGTCCTGGCCCTGGCGTCGTCGACCGCCGCCCTCGCCGACGGCCCGGCGGCCGGCACCCATCTGTATCGGACCCCGGCCCGGGTCGCGTCGCGTCCCGTCGAGACGGCCAGCCTGGCCCCGCCCGCCGACCAGGTGCTGCGGATCGACCTCACCGCGTCCGGCGCCCGGACCCTGAACCTGTCGCGCGGCAAGTCGGCGATCATCGAGCTGCCCGTCGACGTGCGCGACATGCTGGTGACCAACCCGGCGGTGGCCGACGCGGTCCTGCGCGGTCCGCGCCGGATCTACGTCCTGGGCATGGCCCTGGGCTCGACCGACGCGGTGTTCTTCGACGCCTCGGGCCGCAAGATCCTCAGCCTGGCCATCCGGGTCGAGCAGGACTCCACCGCCCTGGAAGAGACCCTGCGCCGGGTGCTGCCCAACGCCAACATCCAGGTGCAGGCGATCCGCGACAGCGTGATTCTGACCGGCGCGGTCGCCGACGCCAACGAAACCGGCGTGGCCTCGCAGATCGCCGCCAAGTTCGTCGACAAGCCCGAAAACGTGCTGAACATGCTGACCATCGCCGGCAAGGACCAGGTGATGCTCAAGGTCCGCATCGTCGAGGTCCAGCGCAACATGATCAAGCAACTGGGCGTCGATTCCAGCGCCGTGCTCGGTCAGGTGGGCGAGACCCAGTACAAGTTCGGCTTCGCGCCGACCTACGGCGTCAACAACAGCCTCCTGGGCGGCGCCCTGGGGGGCTGGGCGCGCGACACCACCAAGCAGCCGATCGCCGCCCCGCCGTCCCAGTGCGCCAACAGCACTGTGGTCGATGGCTCCAACCTCGGCAATTGCGTGGGGGTCGACCGTGTCGGCAGCCCCGGCCTGAACTCGGGCAAGGGCATGATCCAGGCCTTCGAACGCGTGGGCCTGATCCGGACCCTGGCCGAGCCCAACCTGACCGTCGTGTCCGGCGAGGCGGGCAAGTTCCTGGTCGGCGGCGAGTTCCCGGTTCCGACCGGCCTGGACAGCGCCAACCGGGTCAGCATCGAGTTCAAACCCTTCGGCGTGGGCCTGGGCTATACGCCGGTCGTGCTATCGGGCGGCCGCATCTCCCTGAAGCTGTCGACCGAGGTGTCGGAACTGACCAGCCTGGGGTCCTTCACCCTGGCCTCGTCCACCGGCGGTTCGAGCCTGGTCGTTCCGGGGCTGACGGTGCGGCGCGCCGAGACGACGGTCGAGCTGCCGTCGGGCGGTTCGCTGATGATCGCCGGCCTGCTGAAGCAGCAGAGCAAGCAGAACATCGACGCCCTGCCCGGCATGACCAGCCTGCCGATCCTGGGCGCCCTGTTCCGGTCGCGCGACTATCAGAACGGCGAGACCGAGCTGGTGATCATCATCACCCCCTACATCGTCGACCCGACCAAGCCGCAGAACCTGCAGACCCCCGCCGACGGCCTGCAGACGGCGAGCGACATGAGTACGGCCCTGCTGGGCCGGCTCAACAAGGTGGTCAAGGCGCCGGTCGGCGCGAACAGCGGGCGCGCCTACCAAGGCCCCGTCGGCTATGTGATCGAGTGAGAACGCGGACATGACGCGACCCCATCCTTCCTTTTCGCTCCTGACGGCCCCGAAACTGGCCGCCGCGGGTCTGGTCCTGGCGCTTCTGGCGGCCTGCGCCGCCCCGGCCGCCGGTCCCGAAACCGCCGTCGCGCCGCGCACCGAAACCCAGCAATGGGAAGACCGCGTCCATATCGACTCCCGGCCGGACGAGGTGCAGCTGGCGGTCCATGCCGAGGGGCTGTCGGTGGCCCAGACCCAGGCCCTGGACGGGCTGCTGGGCCGCTGGATGGCCGCCGAGGCGCGGGAGATCGTCGTCAACGCCCCGATCGGCGGGGCCGGCGGCGAGATCGCCGGTCGCATGGCCATGGCCGCCCGCCAGCGCCTGGTCGTCATGGGCGCGCCAGCCGCCAAGGTCCGGGTGACGGGCTATGACGCCGGGGGCGCGCCGGACGCGCCGCTGAGGGTCGGCTTCCTGCGCTTCACCGCCAGCGTCCCGAAATGCGGCGGCTGGGAGAACCTCGCCGCGACCCGCGACAACACCGCCTACGAGAACTTCGGATGCGCGGTGACCGCCAACATGGCCGCCCAGGTGGCCAATCCCGAGGACCTGCTGGGCCCGCGCGTCGAGACCCCGATCGACTCCGGCCGCCGCGCGACCGTGCTCGACAAGTACCGCAAGGGCGAGGTCACCTCGTCGGCCAAGGACGAGCAGTCCAACGGCGTTGTTTCGAAGGCGGTCCACTGATGGCCACGCGCAGCGATCACGATCCCTTCGACCTGGGCTTCGAGGCCGACGACGATTTCGCCACGACCACGATCGGGACCCCGTCCGCGGCCGGGTTGGGCGGCGACGACCCGTTCGTCGATTTTCCGTCGGTGCGTCCCCGCGAATCCGTCTCCGCGCCGTTCGCGGACCTGCCGCCGCCCGCCGCGCCCTACGAGCCCTATGCGCCCGTCGCCGCCCCTGCGCCTCAGGTCGACGTCGCCGGGGCGACCCAGGCGCCGATCGACGCGGCCGAACCGGTCGCGCAGGTCGCGCATCCGGTCGGCTCGACCCAGGCCCTGGTGCAGGAGGTCCTCGCCGCCGCCGACGCCGACATGGGCGAGGCGGCCGTGCCGCGCATCACCATCCACGCCTTCTGCGCGCGGCCCGAGACCGTCGCCCTGGTCGACGCCGCCTCGGCCGATCGGCGGATGGCCCGCGCCTCGACCATCGTCCATCCCGGCGGGCTGGAGGCGGCCGTGGCCTACTACCAGAACCAGTCGACGCCCTCGCTGGTGATGGTCGAGAGCCTGGACGCCGCGCCGCGCATGCTGGCCCTGCTGGACGGCCTGGCCCAGGTCTGCGACCCGGGCACCAAGGTCGTGGTCATCGGCCAGACCAACGACATCGCCCTCTATCGCGAGCTGATGCGGCGCGGGGTCAGCGAGTACATCACCCAGCCCCAGGGGCCGCTGCAGATCATCCGCGCGATCTCCAGCCTCTACGCCGACCCCTCCGCGCCGTTCGTCGGCCGGCAGATCGCCTTTGTCGGCGCCAAGGGCGGCGTCGGGTCCTCGACCCTGGCCCACAACTTCGCCTGGTCGATGGCCGAGCGCGTGCAGGTCGCCACGGTGATGGTCGACCTGGACCTGCCGTTCGGCACCGCCGGCCTCGACTTCAACCAGGACCCGCTGCAGGGGGTGCTCGACGCCCTGACCCAGCCCGACCGCCTGGACCCGGTGCTGATGGACCGGATGATGGTCCGCTGCGGCGACCGCCTGTCGCTGTTCGCCGCGCCCGGCGCCCTGGACCAGGACTACGAGATCCCCGCCGACGCCTTCGAGGAAGTCACCCAGAAGATCCGCGGCGCGGCGCCCTTCGTAGTGCTGGACCTGCCGCACAGCTGGAGCGCCTGGACCCGCCGGGTGCTGATCGCCAGCGACGACCTGGTGGTGGTGGCCACGCCCGACCTGGCCAGCTTGCGCAACGCCAAGAACATCGTCGACCTGGTCCGCCAGGCCCGGCCCAACGACGCCCCGCCGCGCCTGGTGCTGAACCAGGTGGGCGTGCCCGGCCGCCCCGAGATCCCGGTCAAGGACTTCGGCGAGGCCCTGGGCCTGACTCCGTCCCTGGTGCTGCCGTTCGATCCCAAGCCCTTCGGCCAGGCCGCCAACAACGGCCAGATGGTCGCCGAGGTGGCGCCCAAGTCGAAGGCGGCCGAGGGCATCGACCATCTGGCGCGCCTGATCAGCCGCCGCGAACCGCCGGCGGTCCAGAAGACGTCCGCCCTCTCCAGCCTGTTCAGGAAGAAGTAGGGCATGTTCGGCAAGCGCGATCAGGCCGCCGTCCGCACGGAGCAGGCGCCGCCGCCCGTCTCGACCGGCGCGCCGGCCATCGCCACGCGCCCGCAGCGCATCGAGCCGGCCGCCAACGAATCCGCGCAACCCGGCGCGCCGCCGCCGGCCGCCGCGCCGGCCAAGGCTGTCGGCCCCAAAACCACCAACGGTCTGGAGCAGCTGCGCGCCGCCCAGGGCGCGCCGCCGACCACCCAGGTGGTCCGCGAGCAGAGCGACTACTACCACGCCACCAAGACCACGATCTTCAACGCCCTGCTCAACACCATCGACCTTTCCCAGCTGGCCCAGCTGGACCTGAAGGCGGCGGCCGAGGAGATCCGCGACATCGTCGCCGAGCTGGTGGCGATCAAGAACGTCTCGATGTCGGTCTCCGAGCAGGAGCACCTGGTCCAGGACATCATCAACGACGTCCTCGGCTACGGCCCGCTGGAGCCCCTGCTGGCCCGCGACGACATCGCCGACATCATGGTCAACGGCGCCCACCGGGTGTTCATCGAGGTGGGCGGCAAGGTCCAGCTGACCAATGTCCGCTTCCGCGACAATCTGCAGCTGATGAACATCTGCCAGCGGATCGTCAGCCAGGTCGGCCGTCGGGTCGACGAAAGCAGCCCGATCTGCGACGCCCGCCTGCCCGACGGCAGCCGCGTCAACGTCATCGCCCCTCCCCTGGCTCTGGATGGTCCCACCCTGACCATCCGGAAGTTCAAGAAGGACAAGCTGACGATGAAGAACCTGGTCGACTTCGCGTCGATCAGCCCGGAAGGGGCGCGGGTGCTGGGCGTGATCGGCGCCTGCCGCTGCAACATCGTCATCTCGGGCGGCACCGGTTCGGGCAAGACCACCCTGCTCAACACCATGACCGCCTTCATCGACCCCACCGAGCGGGTGGTGACCTGCGAGGACGCCGCCGAGCTGCAACTGCAGCAGCCGCACGTGGTGCGCCTGGAAACCCGGCCGCCCAACCTGGAAGGCCAGGGGGCGGTGACCATGCGCGACCTGGTCAAGAACTGCCTGCGGATGCGTCCCGAGCGGATCATCGTCGGCGAAGTCCGCGGCCCGGAGGCCTTCGACCTGCTGCAGGCCATGAACACCGGCCACGACGGCTCGATGGGCACGCTGCACGCCAACAGCCCGCGCGAGGCCATCAGCCGGATCGAGAGCATGATCACCATGGGCGGCTACGGCCTGCCGTCCAAGACCATCAAGGAGATGATCGTCGGCTCGGTCGACGTCATCGTTCAGGCCGCCCGCCTGCGCGACGGCTCGCGCCGGATCACCCACATCACCGAGGTGGTGGGGCTGGAAGGCGACGTGATCGTCACCCAGGACCTGTTCGTCTACGAGATCAGCGGCGAGGACGCCGAGGGCAGGGTGGTCGGCAAGCATCGCTCGACCGGCATCGGCCGCCCGCGGTTCTGGGACCGCGCCCGTTATTACGGCCTGGAGCGCGAGCTGGCCGAAGCCCTCGACGCGGCGGAGTAGGCGATGCTGTTCATCCTCGCCGGCGTCCTCGGCTTCATCACCATCGCAGGCCTGGGCTTCGTGCTGGCCGGCGGCGGCGACAGCGGCTCGGCCAAGACGGTCAAGCGCGCCCAACTGATCGCGGGCGGCGACCGCCAGGCCGTCGCCGCTCGCGCCAAGGCCGCAGCCAGTACGCCCGACGCCCGTCGCAAGCAGATTCTCAAGACCCTGAAGGAACAGGACCAGAAGAAGAAGAAGGCGACGCTGACCATCGCCGCGCGCCTGAGGGCGGCCGGCCTGGGCGAGAACGTCCGGATGTTCTGGATCATCAGCGGGGTGATCGGCCTGTCCGTCGGCCTGGTGCTGCTGGTGCTGCGCCAGATGCCGATCATCGCCCTGGGTGCGGCCTTCGCGGCCGGTTTCGGCCTGCCCCGCTGGGTGGTCGGCATGATGGCCAAGGCGCGCACCAAGAAGTTCACCAACGCCTTTTCCGACGCCATCGACATCATCGTGCGCGGCATCAAGTCGGGCCTGCCGGTCCACGACTGCCTGAAGATCATCGGCAAGGAATGTCCCGAGCCCCTGGCCGGCGAGTTCCGCGTCCTGGTCGAGAACACCGGCATGGGCATGTCGATGGACCAGGCGCTGGAGCGCATGTACGAGCGCATGCCGACCAACGAGCTGCGGTTCTTCACCATCGTCCTGACCATCCAGGCCAAGACCGGCGGCAACCTGGCCGAGGCGTTGGGCAACCTGTCGGCCGTGCTGCGAGCCCGCAAGCTGATGGTCGAGAAGATCAAGGCCCTGTCGGCTGAAGCCATCGCCTCGGCCTTCATCATCGGCTGCCTGCCGCCCAGCGTCGTCGCGCTGATCTCGATCGTCGCGCCCAGCTACATGGCGCCGATGTTCAGCGACCCGCGCGGCCACCTGATGCTGATGGCCGCGGGCTTCTGGATGAGCCTGGGCATCTTCGTGATGCGCAAGATGATCAATTTCAAGTTCTAGGGGAGGCGGATCATGATCCATATGCTCACCAATCCCCAGACCCTGTTCAGCGCCTTCATCGCCATCGTGGTGTTCGCCACCATCGTCACCCTGGCCTCGCCGATGATGAGCAACAACAACCTGGAGGGCCGGCTGAAGTCGGTGGCCAACCGCCGCGAGGAGCTGCGCCGCCGCTCGCGCGAGGCCATGGCCCAGAAGGGCGGCGGCGGCGGTTCGCTGCGCCATGTCGACGAGGGCATGTACAAGAACGTCGTCGAGCGCCTGCAGCTGTCCAGGCTGCTGGAGGATCCCAAGGTCGTCGACAAGCTGGCCCAGGCCGGCTTCCGCGGCCCCAAGCCGGTCTCGACCTTCTATTTCTTCCGCTTCGTGATGCCGTTCGCGTTCGCGGTGGTGACGGCGTTCTACCTCTATGTCGTCAACGGCTTCGGCCTGCTGACGATGCAGAAGATCGCCATCTGCTTTCTGGCCCTGACGGCGGGCTATTACGCGCCCAACATCTACATCTCCAACGCCGCCCAGAAGCGCCGCGAGTCGATCGTCGCGGCGTTCCCCGACGCCCTGGACCTGATGCTGATCTGCGTCGAGAGCGGCATGTCGATCGAGGCGGCCATCGCCAAGGTCGGCTCCGAGGTCGGCTCGGCCTCGATGGAGCTGGCCGAGGAACTCAGCCTGCTGACCGCCGAGCTCAGCTACCTCCCCGAGCGGCGCCTGGCCTATGAGGGCCTGGCCCGGCGGACCAACCATCCCGGCATCCGCTCGGTGGTCACCGCCATGATCCAGGCCGAACGCTACGGCACGCCGCTGGGCGCGGCCCTGCGGGTGATGGCCAAGGAAAACCGCGACCTGCGCCTGTCGGCCGCCGAAAAGAAGGCCGCGGCCCTGCCGGCCAAGCTGACCGTGCCGATGATCGTGTTCTTCCTGCCCGTTCTGTTCATCGTGATCATGGGACCGGCCATCATCAAGATCCAGGACGTGATGAAGGGACGCTAGGGCGATAGCGCCGGGGCGGCCTACGAGCCTAGTCGGACGTTTCGGAGATTCTCCGCTCATCAAATTGATCCGTCATTCCCGCCACAAGGGCGGGAATGACGGAGGTTATTTGGGAAAGGCCGCTAACCATCTGTGGACGCCCCCTTCAGCGCAAGACGGATTTGAAGCTTTGACGCTCGATCGGATGCTGCCATCTGTCCGGCCTGTTGTGCGCCCTTCAGCGCTGGCCTG
>NZ_LMFX01000038.1:0-25812 GCF_001426985.1 Caulobacter sp. Root1472
CATGTCGAACTCCTCGAACGAGCCCTCGTCCAGCAACAGGTCGATCCGCTCGCGCGCCGTCAGCTTGCCCTTGGCGTGCTGGGCCGCCACCCGCCCCTCACCGCCCCCGCCCCGAGCCTGCGCGCGACGGCGATCCAGTTCCTCGAGTATGTGCTGCACGCGGATTGGCTCTTGCAAAAGGAGTGAGAACTTCAAAATCAGCCTATTGTGCTTGTCAGCAAGCAAAACATGGGGAAAATCGAGCTGTCGCGCGACGCTGCGATGGCGAAACTTGTGAAACTGCAAAGTTGTAAAACCATGCGCGACAAGCTGTTCATCGGCCCGAAGGTCCGCCTCCTGCGCCTGGCCAAGGGCTGGAAGCTGGAGCCCTGCGCCGCGCGGCTGGGGGTTTCCGCCAGCTATCTGTCGCAGATCGAGGCCAACCAGCGGCCGGTGACGGCCCGGGTGCTGATCGACGTGATGCGGGTGTTCGAGGTGGACGCCGCGTCGCTGGACGCCGCCGACGACCAGCGGATGATCGCCGACTTGCGCGAGGCCACGGCCGACCCGATCCAGGACGGCGAGACCCCCAGCCTGCACGAGCTGAAGGCGGCCGTGGCCAACACCCCCAACCTCGCCAAGGCCTATCTGGCCCTGCACCACGCCTATCGTCGCCTCGACGAACGGCTGAAGACCACCGAGGAAGCCGTGTCGCTGGACGAGCGCGGGGCGGCCAGCGCCCTGCTGCCCTACGAGGAGGTGCGCGACTTCTTCCATTACAAGAACAACTACATCCACAGCCTGGACATGGCGTCCGAAACCCTGGCGGTCGAGCTGGGCCTGGACGGGCGGGAGGCGGCCGAGACCGTGCTGGAGCGCTGGCTGGGCGACCGGCTGGGCGTCCGCGTGGCGCGTTCGCCCGAGCCGGACCTGCTGCGGCGCTTCGACCCCGCCGCCGGCCTGCTGACCCTGGGCGCGGCCCAGCCCGCGGCCACCCGCTGCTTCCAGATGGCCTATCAGGTCGTCGCCGCCGCGCTGTCCGACACGGTCGAGGCCGAACTGGCCGCGGCCGGATTCCGCAGCGAGGGGGCGGCCAAGGTCTGCCGCACCGCGCTGCTGAACTATGCGGCCGGCGCGCTGCTGCTGCCCTATGAGCGGTTCCGCGACGCCGCCCGGGCGGTCCGGCACGACACCGAACAGCTGAGCTTGCTGTTCCAGGCCAGTCTCGAGCAGGTGTTCCATCGCCTCAGCACCCTGCAACGGCCGGGCGCGAGGGGGGTGCCGTTCTATTTCGTGCGGGTCGACCAGGCGGGCAACATCACCAAGCGCCACAGCGCCACCCGCCTGCAGTTCGCGCGGTTCGGCGGGACCTGCCCGTTATGGAACGTGCATGACGCCTTCGCCCGGCCCGACCATTGGCTGGTGCAACTGGCCCAAATGCCGGACGGCGTGCGCTATGTCAGCATCGCCCGGGGCGTGGTGAAGTCGTCCGGAGACTATCTGCGGCCGGACCGCCGCTACGCGCTGGGCCTGGGCTGCGAGGCGCAATACGCCGACAGCCTGATCTACGCCCAGGGTCTGGACCTGGGCGGGCCTTCCGTGCCGATCGGCGTCAGCTGCCGGATCTGCGAGCGCGACGACTGCGTGCAGCGGGCCTTCCCGCCGGTCGACCGGGTCTTCGACGTGTTCGAGAACGAACGGCGCCTGGCGCCGTTCGAACTGGGTCGGGGCGCGGCCGGCCGGAATAGCCGGCCTCCGCGCCCCGGATCCTACCGCGATCCCGGCTCGAACCAGGGCGGCGACACCACGAAGTGCAGGCCCAGCGGGTCCGGGGCGCCGGGATAGTAGTCGCTGCTGATGATCTGCGCGCCCGACCGCACCGCGGCCTGCAGGCGACCGAGGTCGTGCTGGCGCGCCTCGCGGGTGTCGGCGTCGCTCCGGGTGCGCACTAGGAAGCCCTGGCCGACCAGGGCCTTGATCCGCGCTTCCTCCGCCCTGGGATCCTGGATGTTGAACACCGCCGCCTCGGGTTCGGCGGCGTCGTAGAGCCCGAACATCATCCGCCCCTCCAGGGACGGATGGCCGTGGCGGTAGAGCTCGGCGATGCGCGGGTTGGAATCCAGCACCAGCAGCACCTTGCCGCGCGAGGCCTCCAGGCTGGGCCAACGCCCCGCGAGCGCCGCCGCTCGAAGGCTGGTGGCGTCGCCGCGCAGGTCGTCGGGCGCGATGACGCCGGCCCGGCCGAACGCCTTGACGGCGTCGGCGTCGATCCCCGCCAGGTCCGCCTCGGTGTAGAGCGGCGGGTCGGGGATGGCCGGGGTGTTGAACGGTTCTTCCTTGGTGTTGACGAAGATCACGATCGGCGCGTGGCCGGGGTGGGCGCGCGACCAGGCGGCGACCTGCGCGAAGCAGTCGGACAGGGCCAGGCAGTGGGTGCGGGCGTCGACGACGGGGGCGTGCAGCACCTTGGCGCCGGGCCGGTCCATGATCGCCCGCTTGGCGGGGTCACCGGCGTAGGGCGCGGCGTAGAGGCCGCCGGCGCTGTCGGCATAGGGGTCGAACTCCAGCTGGCGCAGCCCCAGGTCCAGTTGGGCCGCGATCGGCGGATGGCCGTATTCGACGCCCGCGGAGCGCTCGCCCATCACCTGCCGCTGATGCGACAGGGCGGCGGGATCCAGGTTTGGGCGATAGCTGTTGTGCGAGCCCAGCACGTGCATCGCGTTCAGCCGGGGCGCGTCGGCGGCGCGGGCGGCGAGCGGCCCCAGCAGGGCGATCGAGGACAGCAGGGCGGCGGACAGGCGCATGGCGAATCTCGTGAAGGGAAAGGGCCGGCTGGGCGCGCGGGCGCGCCCAGCCGAAAGTTGAAGCGGCCAAGGGGGCGGCCGCTTTCGGGGGAGGCGTTAGAACTTGCCGCGCAGGGTCAGCGAGACCGTGCGGCCCCAGTGATAGATCTCCATCGGCTGGTCCTTGGTCTTGCCGTAGACGTAGCGGATCTCGTCGGTCAGGTTCGAGCCCTCCAGCGTCAGGGCGTAGTTCTGGGTCAGGTCGTACGAGATCGAGCCGTCCAGCGAGCCGTAGGCGTCGATATAGGACTCGGCGGTGGTGGTGCTGCCCGTGCCCGACAGGTAGCGCGAGCGCCAGAACCAGCCCAGGCGGGCGGCCAGCGGGCCCTTCTCGTAGT
This sequence comes from Caulobacter sp. Root1472, assembly GCF_001426985.1. Classification (NCBI taxonomy): domain Bacteria; kingdom Pseudomonadati; phylum Pseudomonadota; class Alphaproteobacteria; order Caulobacterales; family Caulobacteraceae; genus Caulobacter; species Caulobacter sp. Root1472. The sequence continues at coordinate 3,161 of NZ_LMFX01000038.1, forward strand.
AGCCGACCAGGTTGTAGCTGGTCTTGGACAGGCCGATCAGGTCGTCCTTGATCTGGCGGTTGCCGGCAAAGTAGCTGGCCTTGCTGTCCACCACGGTCAGCGAGGCCTGGACGCCCAGGCCGTCGAACGGGCCAGGCAGGAAGGCCAGGCTCTGGTTGTAGGCCAGCTCGACCCCGGTCAGCTTGGCGTCGCCGCCGTTGACGCTGGTCGACAGCAGGATGTCGCCGCGGCCGGGAACCTGGATCGTGGTGTTCTGCTGGGTGATGTAGTCGTCCATCTTCTTCCAGAACACCGCGCCGGTCAGGGCGGTGGTCGGGGCCGGATACCATTCCAGCGAGGCGTCCAGCTGGTCGGCCAGGAACGGCTTCAGGGCCGGGTTGCCGCCCGAGGCGTTGGGGGAGTCGCGCGAGACGCTGATCCGCGGGGCGCTGTCGGTGATGTTGGGCCGGTTGATCACCCGCGAGGCGGCGAAGCGGGCGACCAGGGTGTCGGTGAGCTCGGCCTTCAGGTTGAAGCTGGGCAGCCAGTCGCCGTAGTCCTGCGGATAGGACACCGGCGTCAGCACGGGGTTGTTGCTGGCGTCGGTGCTGGTCAGCGTGCCGCTGGCCGCCTGTTCGGTGCGGGCGTAGCGGACGCCGACATTGCCGCTGATCGGCACGACGGCGTCGAACCGGAAGTCGCCGCGCACATAGGCGCTGGTGATCTTCTGGTCGACGACGAACGAGTTGCGGGCGTCCGCGGCCGAGACCGGCTGGGCGGCGACGGCCGGGGTGAACAGGCTGTTGTAGAAGGCCGTGGTGGTCGGGGTGAGCCAGTTGCGCGGCGTATTGCCGTCGAAGCCCGACAGGAAGTTCTTGTAGGGCAGGGGTTCGTAGAAGGCCGGGCCCAGCGTGCTGACCGGCACGTTCAGGTCGTTGTTGAGCACCCAGTCGCGCCGGCGATAATCGCGCTTCATCTCGTGGCGCTCGGCCCCGAAGGCGATCTTGCTGAACCAGCCGTCGAAGGTGCGTCCGCCGTCCAGGCGGATGGTCTCGTCGGTGTCGCGCGAGTCCTTCCAGGTGTAGTCGAAGGCCTGGCCGACGAAGTTGGCCGGGTTGGTGTAGTCGACCGTGGTGGTCAGCTGCGGGATCGACTTGTAGCCGCGCGAGAAGTCGTAGGTCAGCGGTCCGAAGAACGCCAGGCGGTTGCGCTTGGTGGCCTGGCCGTCCGGATGGTAGCTGCGGGCCCGCGAGAAGGCGTACTCGGCGTTGAAGCTCCAGGCGCCGGGCGTCCAGGCCTGCTTGAGGCCGACGGCGGTCAGGTCGTGGCGGTTGAGGCTGGTCTCGCGCGAGGCCATCCAGCGCACGTTGTCGATCGTGCCGCCCACCACGGTGTCGCCGACCACCTTTTGGCTGCCGACCACGAAGGCGGGCGTGCGGAAGGTGGTGTCGTCCGGATAGATGTCGAGGCCGAACTCGTCGTAATCGACGTCCAGGCGGGTCACCAGCACGTCGACGTCGGTCTGGAAGTCGCCGTTCGGCCGCCACTGGCCGGTCACCGCGCCGGAATAGAGCTTGCGATGCTCGGTCTCGATGGTCGGACGGGTGCGTGACGGCGTGTAGAGGCCGCCGCCCAGCGCCGATTTGAACTTATCGAGGTTCCAGCCCACCTGGTACAGGCGGTCGTTGCGCACGTGGCGCTCGTCGTACAGGCCCGAGGCCAGCAGGCCCAGGGTGTTGTCGGCGCTGGTCCAGGAGAACAGGCCCGAGGCCGAGGGATCGGCCTTCTTGCGCACGTCGCCATAGGTCTCGCGGATCGAGAAGGCGGCCTTCTGGCCCACGTCCAGCGGCTTGAAGGTCTTGATGTTGATGTTGCCGCCCAGGGCGCCTTCGTCCATGTCGGCGGTCGGAGTCTTCACGACCTCGATCTGCGAGATCAGCTCGGACGGCAGCACCTCGAAGCGGAACTGGCGTCCCTTGGCGCCGCCGTTCTCGATCAGTTCGTTGACCGCGATCGAGCGGCCGTTCAACTCGACATACTGGAACTGCGGGCCCAGGCCCCGGACGCTGACATAGAGCCCGGCGCCGCGCTGGCGGTCGATGGTCACGCCGGTGACCAGTTGCAGGGCCTCGGCGGCGTTGCGGGTGGGGAATTTGCCGATGTCCTCGGCGTTGACGGCGTCCACGCCATAGGCGGCCGAGCGCTTCAGGGCGGCGGCGGCTTGCAGGCTCTTGCCGTAGGAGGTGACCACGATCTCGTCGACGGCGTCGGCCGGCGCGGCGGGCGTGGGCGAGGCGGCGGGCTCGGCGGCCTGGGCCTGGCCGGAAGCCAGGGCGGCCGAGGCCAGGAGGGCGGCGGCGCCGGCGCGGCGCGCCGACGGGTTCTTGGAACGGATCATCTTTTCCCCCGATGGGCTGAGACCCGCGGGGAGGCGCGGATCGAGGGAGAAGAACGAAAGCGCGGGCGTTCGCCCTCAGTCGCTGGTCGGTGAAATATTTGCGACAGCCTGTTGAAAAGACCTGACTTTTATCCGCTCAAGGACGAGTTCCGTTCACGGCGGTGAGGGTCAGGTCGCCGTTGGCCGCCAGATGGGTGGTCACCGGCAGGCTGGCCTCCAGAACCGACCGCACCTCGTCGATCCGGCCGACCTTCATCGATCCGGAAAGCCGCAGAGAGCCCAGCGCGGGATCGCCGATGATGAAGCGCCGGCCCGCCGCGCGCGACAGGCGCTCGGCCGCCTCGACCAGGCTGGTGTCGGCGAACACCAGCCGGCCGTCCTTCCACGCGACGTCGTTGGCGACATCGGCCCGTTCCACGCGACCTCCGCCCTGGGTCGCCACATAGCGTTCGCCGGGCGCGAGCAACACGCCGGGCGCGCCGGGCGCGCTGACACGCAGCGATCCCTGCACCAGCGATACGATCAATCGCCGTCCCCCCGCGACGTTGAAGCGCGTGCCCAGCACCGTCAGCGTCCGGCCGGACGCGGCCACCGTGAACGGACGGCGAGCGTCGTGACTGACCTCGAAGAAGGCGTCGCCATCGACCAGGGTCAGCGCCCGCTCGCGGCGCGAAAGCCTGGCCGTCAGCACGCCGCCCGGGCTCAACGTGACATGGCTGCCGTCGGCCAGGGCCAGATGGACCGTCGCATGGTCGGGTGCGACAAAGGTTTCGGTTCGGGCGGCGTCCAGCAGCAAGACCCCGGCGACGAGACCAGCCGCGGCCACGCCAAGTCCGCCGACCAGCCACCGGCGGGAGCCCATCGCGTCGGACCGCCGCTCGGGTCGGTCGAGGCGAGCGGCCAGGCGCGCCGAGCGTCGCAACTGGCGGACCACCGGATCGTCGGCGGCCAGTCCGGCGGCCAGCCAGATCTCACGGGTCTGGGCGACTTCCTCGCGCGCGGCGACCGAGCTGGCCGCCCAGGCGTCGAGACTGAACTGCTCAGCCTCCGTCAGGGGGCGCGACAGGCTGGCGGCGAGCAGTTGGCGCGGATCGGGGCCGGGCGCCGGATTGGCCTTGTCGTCAGGCGTCATGCTGGGATCCGAGCGCTTGGCGCAGCCGCGCCATGGCCGTCATCATGTGCTTTTCCACCGCGCTCACCGACAGCCCCAGTCGGGCGGCGGCCTCGGCCTGGCTGAGGTTCTCGAAACGGCAGAGGACGAACACGGCCTTGACGTTGGGGTGGAGCGTATCGAGGGCCGCGACCAGGGTCCGCAGGCGTTCGCGCCCGCTGACCGCCGCCTCGGCCGAGGGTTCCTCGGCGGGAAGGGCAGGATCGACCTCGACGTGATGACCCCGACGCCGCGACCGCTCGTGGCGCTCGTGGTCGACCAGGGCGTTGGCGGCGACCGTGAAGATCAGGCCGTCCGGATTGCCCCAGTGCAGGCGGGAGAACCGCCGCGACAAGCGCATGAAAACCTCCTGGGTCAGGTCCTCGGCGTCCTCGACGCCGACGGCGCGGCGTTGGAAGAAGCTCAGCAGCGGGCGGCGATAGCGCGAGACAAGTGCGTCGAAGCCGGGCGCGCCCAGCGGCGAGGGAACTGGGTCCGGCGAGGCGCCCTTCAAGGCGCCTTCGGCTGTTGGCGTGGGGAAGGTCAGAACGCCCATCTGAGCCTCGCGGACAGGTATCGGCCCCAGTGGTGGGTCTCCATCGGCTGGTCTCGAGTCTCGCCGTAGATGTACTTGCGCGCGTCCGTCAGGTTGACCCCCTCCAGGCTCAGCGTCATCCGGCGATCGATCCGCCATGACGCCGCGCCGTCCAGCGACCCGAAGGCTTCGGTATGGGAGGGCGCGGTGATCGAGCTGCCGATCGTCGTCAGGTAGGGGCCGCGCCAAACGTAGCCCAGTCGCACGGATGCGCGGCCGCGCTCATAGAAAACCAGCAGGCTGTAGTTGGTGCGCGACAGGCCCAGCAAGGCGTTGCGGATGACCCGGTCGCCGGCGAAATAGCTGGCCTGGCTGCGCACCAGAGTCAGCGAACCCTGCACGCCCAGGCCGTCGAGCGGGGCGGGCAGGGACCTGAACGTCTGGCTGTAGGCGGCCTCGACCCCCTGAATCCGCGCGTCGCCGCCATTGACGTTGGTCGACAGCAGCACCTCGCCGCGCCCGGGAACCTGGATGAAGGTGTTCTGGGCGGTGATGTAGTTGTCCAGCCGACGGTCGAAGACCGCGCCGGTCAGGGCCCCGCCGGACGTCAGATACCACTCCAGCGAAACGTCCAGCTGGGTGGCCAGGAACGGGTCCAGGTCGGGATTGCCGCCGTTGGCCGTGGGCGTGTCGCGGGCCAGGGTGATGCGCGGGGCGTTGTCGACGACATTGGGCCGGTTGACCACCCGCGACGCACCCAGGCGCAGCAGCAGGTCGGGGCGGAGCGTCACGCGCAGGTTGGCGCTGGGCAGCCAGTCACCATAGGTCTTGCGCCATTGGGCGGGGATCGGGTCGGCCCCGCTGGACAGTACGCCCTGGGACACCTGGTCGGTCCGGGCGTAGCGCACGCCCAGGTCGCCATCGACGGCGCGCCCGAACCACAGGCCCGAGAAATCGGCGCGCACGTAGGCCGAGCGGATCTTCTCCTCGACCACGAAGGAGTTGCGCAGGTCCGATATCGAGGGCGGCCGCGCGGCGATCTCGGCCGTGAAGAGCCGCTCGTAGAAGGCGCGCGCGTCGGGCGCCACCCAATGGCGCGGGAGATCGCCGGTGGTCCCGGCCAGGAAGTCCGAGACCGGGGTCAGGGCATGGAACCGGTCTCCCAGGGCGGTCAGGGGCGCGCCGACCACGGTGTCCAGGATCCAGTCGCGGCGGCGATAGTCGCGCACCCGGCGGCGTTGCTCGACCCCCGCGCTGAGCTTGACCAAGGGGGCGTCGAAGACCCGCGAGGCGTCGAGTTTCAGCGCCTCGTCGGTGTCGCGCGAGTCCTTCCAGGTGTAGTCGAAGGCCTGACCGACAAAGCGATTGGGATCGGCGTAGTCCACCGGCGTGGTCAAGGTCGGACCCGCCTCTCGGCCGCGACCGAAGTCGAAGCTCAGCGGCGCGAAAAACGCCGCCCGGGCGCGCACCGTGCCTCGACCGTCGGGATGATAGCTGCGCGCCCGGGAATAGGCGTAGTCGGCCTCCAGGGACCAGGAGCCCTGGCTCCAGTGCTGGTGGGCGCCCAGGGCGACCAGGTCGTGCCGGTTCAGGCTGGTCTCGCGCGAGGCCATCCATCGGACATTGTCGATGGTCCCGGCCTGCACCGTGTGGCCGACCACCACCTGGGTTCCCGGGACGAACCGGGGCGCCGAAAGGGTGGAATCGTCGGGGTAGATGTCGAGGCCGAACTCGTCATAACGCGCGTCCAGCCGGGTCAGCAGCAGGTCCAGGTCGGTCCGCCAGGCGGCGGACGGTCGCCATTGCAGCGCGAAATCACCCGACGCCAGGCGGCGGTCCTCCAGCTCGATGGTCGGCCGGGTGCGCGTGGGCGTATAGAGTCCCGGCCCCAGCACCGCCGGGAAGCGGTCGAGGTTCCAGCCTGTCTGGTAGAGGCGGTCATTGCGGATATGACGGCGGTCGGCCACGCCCGTGGCCAGCAGGCCGAGACTGCCGCTTTCGTTGGTCCAGCTCCAGACGCCCGAGGCGGCGGGGTCGACCTTGCCGCTCTGGCCCACCGAGCCGCGGACCGAAACCGCCGCGCGGCGCGACTGCTCGAGCGGCTTGAACGTGCGCACGTCGATATTGCCGCCCAGCGGGCCCTCGTCCATGTCCGCGGTGGTGGTCTTGGCCACCTCGATGGTCTCGATGGCGTCGGCCGGCAGCATCTCGAAGCGAAACTGTCGGCCGCGAAATCCACCATTTTCGACCAGATCGTTCATCGCCACGGACCGGCCGTTCAGCAGCACGTTCTGAAACTGCGGGCCCAGGCCCCGGACGCTGACATAGAGCCCGATCCCACGATGACGCTCCAGGCTGACCCCGGGCGCCAGTTGCAAGGCCTCGGCCGCGTTGACGGCGGGGAGGCGGGCGATGTCCTCGGCGCTGACGGCGTCCAGCCCGTAGGCCGCGCGACGCTTGAGCGCGAGGGCGCGGCCAAGACTGGCGGCGTAAGAAGCGGTGACGACGACCGCCTCCAGCGGCGCGACTTCGTCGTCTCCCGGGCCGGATGAGGGAAGGGCGGTTCGCGCCGGGACCGTCTCCAGCGAATAGAGGGCGGGTCCCAGCTTGCGCACGACCAGGCCTTGGCCGCCGACCAGCGCCGCAAGGGTTTCGTCGAGGCCAGCTCCGCGCCGGACCCGGCCGGCCATACGGCCTTCGACCAGGCGAGTCTGGAAGATGATCTGCACGTCCCGTTCGATCGCAAGTTGGGTCAGGGCTGGACCGAGATCACGTCGAGTCTGCGCATGGGCCGGCGACGCCAGCGTCGCCGCAGCGGTCGCCGTGATCGTGAACAGCACGGTCCGACAATCGATTTTGCGTGGCATGCTGCGCGCGAGGATTTCCAGTTTCGCCGACGCGAACCGATCCTGGCGTGAGTAGTTGGCTTGAGTGACGACTTGACGACAGCGCGCCCTCTGCGGAGAGGACCAAGCGCCGTCGTTTCCCCGTCCTGGATCGATCTGCGCCCGGCAGGCCCGGCGAGACGCCTGGCGAACCGACGCTCCGTCGCAGTTTTCCACAGGAATTGGTCCAGGCGTCCCAAGCCGGGGATTCTCCCTTGGGGCGATTGTCCGTCGCGCGAGACGCGCATGCTCTGGTTTGAAGTTCTTCCGGCTCGCTGAGGTCGGCCTCGGCTTGAGAGGCCAAGGCCGCGTCTGTCATGATCCGCCGCCTCTCAAAACCGCCGAACGCTCTCAAGTCTTTGTGTTTTCAAGCACAAGGCGCAGCTTCGACAAGCTTCGGCTTCAAAAAGCCGCTGATCTTCGCCTCATCTGCTGCGGGTCGAATCATTGCGACGCTGAAACTTTTGTCGCAGCAACGTCGGCCTGACAGCGCTTGTTCGGGATGGAAAAACCAGCCTTCGGTCGCGCTTCATGGTTTAGAAACGCGGCGGATTGCTCGTTTCTGTTCTCAAGATTCGTTGCCTTAAGGGCTCGGCAAGCACGATTATCCACATGGAGTACTTGTATTTCGACAGGGCGGGTGTATTTCCAAGTCAAAGAACCACCGGAGAGACACTCGTGGAAGACAAAGCTACCCTGATCGAGCTCACCGCCGAGATCGTCGCCAATTACGTGGCCAATAACAGCACGTCGGTCTCCGATCTGCCGGCCCTGATCCGGGCGACTCACGACGCTCTGGCCGGTATTGGCTCTCCGGAAGCGGCTCCGGTCGAGACCGTTACGAAGGCTACGCCGGCTCAAATCCGTCGCAGCATTACGCCGGACGCCCTGATCAGCTTCGAAGACGGCAAGCCGTACAAGACTCTGAAGCGTCACCTTACGACGCATGGCATGACCGTCGCCGAATACAAGGCCAAGTGGGGCCTGCCGAACGACTATCCCACCACCGCCCCGGCCTATAGCGAAGCCCGCTCGGCCATGGCCAAGGCCCTGGGTCTCGGCCAAGGCGGCCGCAAGGCCAAGGCCCCGCGCGGCCGCAAGGGCTGATCGGTCCTCCACAAGGCCGATATCGAGCAAGACCCCCGCCGGCGACGGCGGGGGTTTTTGCTTGTCGCGCCAGGAGCCGCGGCTTAACGGGCGCCCGGTCCCCAGGCCGCCAGCACGACGTCGCCGCCGCCCACCACCGAGATGGCGTCGACCCGGGCCGTGGCGAAACACTGGCGCGCCTTGACCAGCGTGTAGACGGTATCGTCGATGTGGGTGTCGGGCGCGGCCAGGCGTCCATCATATTCGCCGCAGAACACCTCGGGCCGCTGGCCCAGGGTGGTCAGCTGGCCGTTCAGAACCAGCTTCATACCGCGCACGAGCCGATGATAGGCCTGCTGGTTCATCCTGACCTTATACGCCATGAAAGGTTGGAAGCGGGGCGGCAGCGCCGTTTCGCCGTCGGCATAGGGAATGGCCAGGCCGTAGTTGGTGATGGTGCTCTGAACGCCCACCTCCTGGCGCTTGACCGTGCCTTTCGAGGTTTCGACGGTCGTCGGGCTGCGCAGCTCGCTTCCGTCGAAGAAAGCCGTCTGGAGACGGGGCAGGTTCGGCAGCCCCTGTTGCTCGAAGCCGCTGTAGTTCTCGGCGCTGATCTGCCCCAGGCCGATCATCACGGTCAGTTCGCCGCGCGAATAATCGTAGCGCCAGCGAGCGGGGCTTTGCAGCACCTTCATGGTGCGCTTGCGCTCGTCGACGAAGGGGATAGCGATCTGGAAGCGGCGGCCGGCCAGCGATTCCGCCGTGGGCGTTTCCCGCGCAGTCTCCATGGCGTCGCGCAGAGCGGCCGCGTCCAGAACCTGGCCGGAACTCGTCGCCAACAGGCTCGCCGCCAAAAGACCGCCGATCATCGCCGAGTTCTCCGGTACGTCGCCCCTAGGAGAACCCTGAGTTGATTCACGGTCAAGGCCCCAGCCAATCCGTTGGGGCGCCGACGGACCCGCGGCCGGCTCAGACGCCGCTGAGCTCCAGGCCCGGCGCGTCGGGATCGCGCGAACCGCCGCCGTTCAGCGGGCGCTGCATCCAGACCAGGTCGACCCAACGGCCGAACTTGTAACCCATGGCGGGGAACACGCCCTTGCGTTCGAAGCCGAGGGCGGCGTGCAGGCCGATCGAGGCGGCGTTGCCGCTGTCGCCGATCACCGCGCAGATCTGGCGCAGGCCCAGGGCCCCGCAGGCGTCGATCAGGGCCGACAGCAGCGCCTTGCCGACGCCCTTGCCCACGGCGTCCGGGCCGACATAGACGCTGTCCTCGACCGTGTAGCGATAGGCGGCGCGCAGGCGGAACGGCCCGGCATAGGCGTAGCCGACGACCACGCCGTCCCGTTCAGCGACCAGATAGGGCAGGCCCTTGGCCAGGAAGGCCGCGCGGCGTCGCCCCATCTCGGCCGCGTCCGGCGGAACCTCTTCGAAGGTGCCCAGGCCGTTGAGCACGTTCCAGCCGTAGATGGCGGTGATGGCGGAGACGTCGGCGTCGGTGGAGGGGCGGACGGTGATCGCGGCCATCTAGATCCTCCCCCTTTGGGGGAGGTGTCGCGAAGCGACGGAGGGGGGAGTGATCGAACGCCCGACGTATCCCCCCACCGGCGCTTCGCGCCGCCTCCCCCACAGGGGGAGGACCTTGTTCTTCGAAGCCTCGCTCGTCACGCCTTGGTCCATCCCTTGTCGACCGCCCACACGGCGAAGGCGTAGTCCAGGGCGATCTCCTTGAGGAAGTCGAACCGGCCCGAAGCGCCGCCGTGGCCGGCCTCCATGTTGATCTTGAGCAGGATCGGGGCGCCGCTGGTCGTATGTTCGCGCAACCGGGCCGTCCACTTCTCCGGCTCCCAATAGGTCACCCGCGGGTCCGACAGGCCGCCGGTGGCCAGCACGGCCGGATAGGCCCTGGCCGTCACGTTGTCGTACGGGGAATAGCTGGCGATGTAGTCGTAGGCTTCCGGGTCCTCCAGCGGATTGCCCCATTCGGGCCATTCCGGCGGGGTCAGGGGCAGGGAGGTGTCGCTCATGGTGTTGAGCACGTCCACGAACGGCACCGCCCCGATGATCCCGGCCCACAGGTCGGGGCGCAGGTTGGTGATCGCCCCCATCAGCATGCCGCCGGCCGAGCCGCCATAGGCCACCGTCCGGCCCTTGGCCCCGTAGCCGGCCGCGTGCAGGTGCTCGGCGCAGGCGATGAAGTCGGTGAAGGTGTTCGTCTTCTTGAACTTCCGGCCCTCCAGGAACCAGCCGTAGCCCTTTTCCGAACCGCCGCGGACGTGGGCCGTGGCCCAGATCCAGCCGCGGTCGACCAGGCTGAGGTTGCGGATCGAGAACGACGGGTCCATCGACATGCCGTAGCTGCCATAGCCGTACAGCAGCAGCGGCGCAGCGCCGTCCAGGGCCACGCCCTTCTTCATCAGCACGGTGATCGGGACCTCGGCGCCGTCGGGGGCCTTGGCGTAGAGCCGCCGCGTGACATAGGCGGTCGGATCATGGCCGGAGGGAATCTCCTGGGTCTTGCGCAGGGTCTTCTGGCCCGTGGCCATGTCGTAGTCGAACCACTGCCGAGGCGTGGTCGGCGACTGATAGACATAGCGCATCACCGGGGTGTCGAACTCGTAGCCGCCCTCCAGACTCAGGACATAGGCCTCTCCGTCGATCGTGATCGGCTTTTCGGCCTGGCTGGCCCGGTCAGTGACGACGATCCGGGTGTTGGCGTTGACCCGCTCGATCCGGACCAGGTGGTCCTTGTAGGCGGCCAGGCCCGTGATGAAATGGCCGGGCTTGTGCGGGACGAAGTCCTTCCAGTGCGCCCGGCCCGGCGTGGCGACCGGGGCCTCGACCAGCTTGAAGTCGATGGCGTCGTCGGCGTTGGTCAGGATGACGAACCGGCCGTCCCAGTGCTCGACGGAGTAGCGCAGGCCCACGGTGCGCGGCTCGACCACCTTCGGTTCGGCGGTGGGGTCCGAGGCCGGGATCAGCAAGGTCTCGGAGGTTTCGTGGTCGCCGGCGCTGATGACGATGAAGGCGTCCGACCCCGTCGCGCCCACGCTGACGAAGAAGCCGTCGTCGGGCTCGTCATAGACCAGGACGTCGTCCTTCAGCCCGCCGCGCGCGGGGCGGCGGTAGATCTTGTCGGACCGACCGTTGTCGTCTCGGTGGGTCCAGAAAAGCCACTGTGAGTCGGGCGACCAGGCGAAGTCGCCGGTGCTGCTCTCGACGGGCTCGTTCAGGACCTCGCCGGTCGCCAGGTCCTTCACATAGATGTGGTGGACCTCCGAGCCCTGCGCGTCCTCGGCATAGGCGAACAGCTGGTGGTCGGGGCTGTGGTCGGCGGCGCTGACCTGGCTGTAGGCCTTGCCCTTGGCCAGGGCGTCGCAGTCCAGCAGGATCTCCTCGCCGTCGGTCTTGCCGCGAGGCCGGCGGCAGAAGATCGGGTGCTGGCCGCCGATGTTGAAGCGCGAATAGTATTCCCACGGACCATCGGGGGCGGGGACGCTGGCGTCGTCCTCCTTGATGCGACCCTTCATCTCCTCGAACATCGCCGCCTGCAGCGCCTCGGTCGAAGCCAGCATGGCCTTCACATAGGCGTTCTCGGCGCTCAGGTGTTCCTTGACCTCCGGCTTGATAAGGCTCGGATCGCGCAGGACCTTCTGCCAGTTGTCGTCCTTCATCCAGGCGTAGTCGTCGACGCGGACCCGACCCAGCTGTTCGGTGCGCTTGGGGATCTTGCGGGCGACGGGCGGGACGGGGGGCGACAGGGTCATGCGGGTCTCGGAAACGGCGGCCTTGGGCTTGAAGGCCGACACCGACGTAATGACCGCGGCCGCGCTCGTCATCATTTTGCGCCGGTTCATGGTCAGATTTTCCCCCGTGATGCGTCAGAACGCCAACTTGTGCGCCCTGACGACGCTGGTCAAACTGGCCCTCGCGTAGGGTGAATCGGGGGCTTGAGGGCTTAGATGGCTTGGGACCTGTCGGTCGATCTGATCCAGGCTACCGTGCAGCTCGAGCAGCCGCTCGGCGACGGATCGCGAACCGTCGGCACCGGCTTCCTGATCGAAAATCCCACGCCTGACGGCCGGCCGCGCACCATCCTGGTCACCGCCGCCCACGTCTTCGACAAGATGCCCTCGGCCTCGGCCAAGATCGGCTATCGGATCCAGAGCGCCGACGGCGTCTGGCGCTATGATCCCCACACCCTGAAGATCCGCGACGGCGACCATCCGCTGTGGGTCAAGCACCCCACCCGCGACGTCGCCGCCATCGAGGTCGAGGCCCCGCCGGAATTCGCCAAGGCGGCGATCCCCCTGGCCTGGCTGGCCCAGGACGACACCTTCAACAAGTACAGCCTGGGTCCGGGCGACGAGATGATGGCCCTGGGCTTCCCGCGCGGCCTGTCGGCCAATCCGGCCGGCTTCCCGATCCTGCGGTCCGGGCGGGTCGCTTCCTACCCGCTGGCCCCGGCCAGCGTGTTCCCCACCTTCCTGATGGACTTCTCGGTGTTCCCCGGCAATTCCGGCGGGCCGGTGTTCATGGCCCAGGGCGCGCGTCGCCGGCCCGGCTCGACCGAGAGCCAGGAGGTGCAGTTCGTGGCCGGCATGCTGACCCAGCAGGTCGAGCTGTCGGGCGAGCGCCTGGAGATCGGCATCGTCACCCACGCCAAATATATCCGCGAGACGGTGGCCATGCTGGACAAGCTGGCGGGGCCGCCGCTGATCCAGGCCAGCCCCGCCAAGCCGGTCGTGCCCTCGACCCAGGCGGCGACCCAGGCCGCCGCGGCGGTGTCAGTCACCGCCATCGCCGTCTCACGGTAGGATAGCCGACACAGGAACCTCGCTCCGGGCCTCCCGTTTGTAAGGGGAGTTCAAATCCAGCAGGAGCGAGCCATGAGCACCAATCGAGTCGAAGGCGCTGTCGACAAGGGCGTCGGCGCGGTCAAGGAAGCCGCCGGCAAGGCCACCGACAACGAGCGCCTGGAAGCCGAAGGCAAGGCCCAGAAGGCCAAGGGCGACGTCCAGAACAAGGTCGGTCAGGCCCAGGACAAGATCGGCGACGCGATCAAGCACTAGGCTTGGTCGAACGCTAGACGAGCAAACGGCCGCGGGAGCGATCCCGCGGCCGTTTTCTTTGCTCCAACGGGCGGGGACAGGCGCATGCGCCTGTCCCCGATCCAGTTACCCGTAGAGGATCGAGATCGTCTCGGCCACGCAGGCGGGGCGTTCCTCGCCCTCGATCTCGATGGTGCACTCGTTCTTCATCTGCAGGCCGCCCGCCTTGGGCTCGACGCCGAGCAGCTTCTGGCGCATGCGCACCCTCTTGCCGACCCGGACCATGCCGGTGAACCGCACCTTGTCGCAGCCGTAGTTGATGCCGCGCGTCACGCCGGTGACGCGCAGAATGCCTTCGCCCAGCATCGGGATCAGCGACAGGGTCAGGAAGCCATGGGCGATCGGCCCGCCGATCTCGCGGGTGGCGCGCTCGACGTCGACATGGATCCACTGGTGGTCGCCGGTGGCCTCGGCGAACTGGTTGACCCGCTCCTGGCTGATCTCGACCCAGTCGGAGACCCCGATCTCCTGGCCGACCAGGCTGGCGACGTCGGTGTAGGCGACTTCCTTCATGGCGTTCCCGCTCCCAAACATTTGTTTGGATAGAGACCAGCCGCCGCGCCCGCGGTCAAGCCGCGAAGGTCTGGACCACCAGCCAGGCGTTGGCCGACGAGATCACCCCGAACAGGCTCCAGGCTACCGCCTTGGTGACCGGGCCGTTGGCGAACACCCCCATCAGCGCCCTGTCGTCGGTGAAGCGCAGCAGCGGAAAGATCGCGAACGGCAGCTGGGCGCTCAGCACCACCTGGGTCAGGACCAGCAGCTTGCCGACGGAATGCTCGCCCATCGTCAGCACGCCGACCAGGGCCGGGACGATGGCCAGGCCCCGGGTGATCAACCGCCGCTGCCAGCAGGGGATGGACAGGTTCAGGAAGCCTTCCAGGATCACCTGGCCGGCGATGGTGCCGGTGAAGGTCGAGCTCTGGCCCGAGGCGAACAGGGCGATCCCGAACAGCAAGCCGGCCACGGCCGCGCCGGTCAGAGGCGCCAGCAGGCGGTGGGCCTCCTCGATGCCGGCGACTTCGGTATTGCCCGTCCGGTGAAAGGCCGAGGCCGCCAGGATCAGGATGGCGGCGTTGATGAACAGGGCCACGGCCAGCGAGGCCACGGTGTCCAGCGTCGCCAGCCGCAGGGCCGCGCGCTTGCCGGGCTCGTCGACGGGGACCACCCGCGTCTGGACGATCGACGAGTGCAGATAAAGGTTATGCGGCATGATCGTCGCCCCGACGATGCCGATGGCCAGGTACAGGGCGTTGCCCTGCTTCAGGGCCTCCAGCGACGGGACCAGGCCGCGCGCCACCTCGCCGGCGTCGGGCCTGACCAGGATCAACTGGACCAGGAAGCAGATGCCGATCGTGCCGACCAGGCCCAGGATGATCGCCTCCAGCTGCCGGAAGCCCTTGCCCTTCAGGCCCAGCACGATGACCGTGTCCAGCGCGGTCAGCAGGACTCCAGCCCACAAGGGAACGCCCAGGAGCAGCTTGAAGGCCAGGGCGCTGCCCAGCACCTCGGCGATGTCGCAGGCGATGATGGCGACTTCGGCCAGCAGCCACTGGACCTTGACCGTGCGCGGGCCGTAGCGCTCGCGCGACATCTGGGCCAGGTCGCGGCCGGTGACCAGGCCCAGGCGCAGGCTCAACGTCTGCAGGACGATGGCCGCCAGGCTCGACAGCACCACCACGAACAGCAGGGCGGTCCCGTAGCGCGAGCCCGCCTCGATGTCGGTCGCCCAGTTGCCGGGGTCCATGTAGCCGACGCTGACCAGCAGGCCGGGGCCGGCGAAGCGGAGGGCCCGCTTCCAGGGCGACAGGCCGTCGGGTACGGCCACTGCGCCGCGCACCTCGGCGGGACAGAAGGGCGCGGTGGCGGTCTTGGGCAGGGCGAACATGGCCCGAGCGTTAGCGTGGATTCGCGCGGGGTATAGAAGGGAAAGGTGAGGATCCGCATCGCCGCCGCCATGGCGCGTCGGGTCTACGCCGTCCTTGAAGACAGGTCACGCGGCCCCACGATTGGAGAACGTACGGGCGGGAGTTGCTCATCATTCATACGCATGTTTGACTGCGCGAAATCCGGAGGAACACCATGGCCGCGCCCAGCTTCGAGACCCTGATCTACGCCGTCGAGGACGGGATCGCGACCGTCACCCTGAATCGTCCGGACAAGCTGAACGCCTTCACCGCCCGGATGATGAAGGAGCTGATCGAGGTCTTCGACATCACCGACGCCGAAGACGCCGTGCGTGTGGTGATCGTCACCGGCGCGGGCCGGGCCTTCTGCGCGGGGGCGGACCTGTCAGCCGGCGGGGCCACCTTCGATCGCACCAGCCCCCAGGCCATCGAGCGGGAAGAGGGCAAGGTCGGCGACGTTTATCGCGACGGCGGCGGCCGGGTGGTGCTGCGGATGTATGAAAGCCTCAAGCCGATCATCGCCGCGGTCAACGGTCCGGCGGTCGGGGTGGGGGTGACCATGCAGCTGCCGATGGATATCCGCCTGGCCTCGACCGACGCCAAGTTCGGCTTCGTGTTCGCCCGCCGAGGCATCACGCCCGAGGCCTGCTCGTCCTGGTTCCTGCCGCGGCTGGTCGGGATGCAGACGGCGCTGGAATGGTGCTTCACCGGCCGGGTGTTCGGCGCCCAGGAGGCCAAGGAGCGCGGCCTGGTCCGCTCGCTGCACGCGCCTGACGAGCTGCTGCCCGCCGCCCGCGCCCTGGCCCGGGAGATCGCCGACAACACCGCCCCGGTTTCGGTGGCGCTGTCGCGGCAACTTTTGTGGCGCATGGCCGGCGCCGACCATCCAATGGAAGCCCACAAGGCCGACAGCCGGGCCATCCAGTCGCGCGGCGCGGCCGGCGACGCCCGGGAAGGGGTCAGTTCCTTCCTGGAAAAGCGCGCGCCGGTCTATCCCGACCGGGTCTCGGCCGACCTTCCCGACATCTGGCCGGCGTGGGGCGAGCATCCGTTCCGGTAGGCGCGACGCATTCCGGATGGTCCCGACCCGGAGAAGGTGCATGGAAGCTCCTCGCCCTGTCCCTGAGCGCTCCACCTGACGCCGCTACGACTGCGGTCCATGACCTCGGCCGACCGCCCCCTCGCCAACCAGCACATCGCCGTCCTGCTCGGCGGCCCGTCGGCCGAGCGCGAGGTCAGCCTCGCCACGGGAGCGGCCTACGCCGGCGCGCTCGAGCGGCTGGGCGCCCGCGTCAGCCGCGTCGACCCGGGTCCCGACATCGCCCAGGTCCTGACGGCCCTCAAGCCCGAGCTCGTGGTCAACGGCCTGCACGGCCGCTGGGGCGAGGACGGTTGCGTGCAGGGCGTGCTGGAGACCCTGGGCCTGGCCTACACCCACTCCGGCGTCCTGGCCTCGGCCCTGGCCATGGACAAGGCCCGTAGCAAGGTGGTGCTGGCGGCGGCGGGGATCCCCGTGCCCGGCGGCCGCCTGTTCAACCGGCACGATGTCGCGCGCGACCATGTGATGCAGCCGCCCTACGTGGTCAAACCCAACGCCGAGGGCTCGTCCGTCGGGGTGTTCATCGTGCGCGAGGGCGCCAACGGACCGCCACGCGAAGTGGCCGCGCCGGACTGGACTTTCGGGGAAGAGGTGATGGTCGAGCCCTACATCCCCGGGTTGGAGCTTTCCGTCGCAACCCTTGGCCAGGCAACGGGTCCGAGGGCCCTGGCGGTCACCGAGATCCGCCTGTCCACAGGTTTCTATGACTACCAGGCCAAGTACGCGGAAGGCGGCTCGGTCCACGTTCTGCCCGCCCCGATTCCGGACGCCATAAGGGACCGCGCCCTGCATTTCGCCAAGCTTGGCCATGCAAGTCTTGGTTGCCGAGGTGTGACCAGGGCGGACTTCCGTTATGACGGAATTAACGACCTTCTGGTCCTTCTAGAGGTCAATACGCAACCTGGCATGACACCCACTTCGCTCGTCCCCGAGCAGGCGGACCACGCCGGAGTCTCGTTTGATCGTTTAGTGTTCTGGATCGTGGAGGACGCTTATGCCCGCAAGTGTGCGGGGGGGACCGCGTAAGCCAACGCGCCCCCGGGCCGAAGCGCCCGCAAGTCCGAAGGCTCGACCGGCCGCGCGCAACGCCGCGCCGCCGGCTGGGAAGCTGCAAGCCGCACGCAGCGGCGTGGGCGTGTCGCCCGGCCTGGCCCTGAGCGTGGCCGGCGGCGCCCTGGTCGTGGCCCTGGTCGCCACCCTGGCCACCGGCCATCGGGCCGAGCGCCTGGGCCAGGCCATGGCCCGCGGCGTCGATGGCGAGTTCGCGGACCTGGGCTTCAAGCTGAAGACGGTGCACATCGAAGGCGCCTCGCCGATGGCCAAGGCCGACATCCTCAACGCCACGGCCCTGTACCAGGACCAACCGATCCTTGGCCTGGACCTGGCCGACCTGCGCTCGCGGGTGGAGGGCGTGGGCTGGGTCAAGTCCGCCAAGGTCGTGCGCCTGCTGCCCGACACCGTGTTCATCTCCGTCGAAGAGCGCCCGGCCCTGGCCGTCTGGCAGCATTCCGGCGCCATGCGGGTGATCGACGGCGAGGGACGGATCATCCGCGAGGCCGACGCCGCGCGCTTCCCGCAGCTGCCGCTGGTGGTGGGGCAGGGCGCCGACCAGGCCGCCGGCGCCATCCTGCCGGCCGTCAACGCCCGGCCGCGCCTGCGCGACCGCCTGGAGGCCCTGGTGCGCGTCGACGACCGCCGCTGGGACCTGCGTCTGAAAGATGGTTCGCTGATCCAGCTGCCGGCCATTGACGAAGAGTCCGCGCTGATTCAATTGGATCAACTCGATCAACGACAACGAATCCTCGATCTCGGTTTCGCGCGCATCGACCTGCGCGACCCGGAGATGGTGGCCGTAAGGCCTCGCGACGCGGTGCTGCCCGGGCAGCCCGTGGCCGGAGGGGCCTGAACATGAACTTGTGTGTGAGGTGACTGTAACCATGTCGCGACTGGGTGACCGGAAGCAAGCCCGCGAAGGCTTGAAGGCGACGCTCGTGCGTCAGCCGGCGGTCGCGGCCGTCGATCTTGGCGCGTCCAAGGTCACCTGCTTCATCATGAAGGCCGACGGGATCCACCGCGACAACCGCACCCTGACCACCGCCGGCGTCGGCTATGTGCAGTCGCGCGGCGTCCGCGGCGGGGCGATCGTCAACCTCGACGAAGCGGCCCAGGCCATCGCCCAGGCCGTTGAGCGGGCCGAGACCGTGGCCGGCGTCAACGTCCAGGGCGTCAGCGTTTGCACGGCCGGCGGCCAGCTGGCCAGCCATCGCGTCCACACCCAGGTGTCGCTGGGCGCCCGGCCGATCGGCGACGGCGACCTGTCGCGCGCCATCGCCTCGGCCCTGGCCCAGGTCCGCATTCCCGGCCGCAAGCCGATCCACCTGCTGCCGATCGCCTGGTCGGTCGACGGCCAGCGCGGCATCCGCGACCCGCGCGCCATGTTCGGCCGCGCCCTGGGTCTGGAGCTGCTGGTCGTCTCGATCAACGAGAACATCTTCCACACCCTCGCCCACTGCGTCGAGCGGGCCCATCTGTCGTTCGAGGGCGTGGTCGCCGCGCCGTTCGCCTCGGCCCTGGCGGCCCTGGAAGAGGACGAGATGGACCTGGGCGCGGTCTGCATCGACATGGGCGGCGGCTCGACCTCGGTGGCGGTGTTCAACAACGGCGCCCTGTGCCACGTCGACAGCCTGGCCGTCGGCGGCGGACACGTCACCCAGGACATCGCCCGCGGCCTGCAGACCTCGGTCGCCGGCGCCGAGCGCATCAAGACCCTGCACGGATCGGCCATCGCCTCGGCCAACGAGGACCGCGAGATGATCGAGGCCCCGCCGCGCGGCGACGATCCGGGCGCGGGCCCGGTGATCGCGCCCCGGTCGCTGCTGAAGGGCATCATCCAGCCGCGCGTCGAGGAGACGCTGGAGCTGCTGCGCGAGCGCCTGAAGGCCTCGGGCGCGCCGGTCGAACCGGGCGCGGGCATCGTGCTGACCGGCGGGGCCAGCCAGCTGGCCGGCGTCCGCGAAGTGGCCGTGCGGGTCTTCGACCGTCCCGTGCGCCTGGGCCGTCCGCGCCGGGTGCCGCACCTGGCCGACGCCGCCTCGGGGCCGGCCTTCTGCGCCGCCGCCGGCGTGCTGCACCGCTCGGCCTTCGGTCCGCGCGAGGTGGTCTCGCCCAAGGCCCTGGCCGGCGCGGCGATCCGCAAGCGCCCGC
This sequence comes from Caulobacter sp. Root1472, assembly GCF_001426985.1. Taxonomy (NCBI): domain Bacteria; kingdom Pseudomonadati; phylum Pseudomonadota; class Alphaproteobacteria; order Caulobacterales; family Caulobacteraceae; genus Caulobacter; species Caulobacter sp. Root1472. The sequence continues at coordinate 22,512 of NZ_LMFX01000038.1, forward strand.
TCGATCCCAACGCCAGCCCGGTCGCCCGGGCCGCCGCCTGGCTGCGCGATAATCTTTGATCGGACGGTCGTGGGGATGGCCCCGCGTCGCATGACTTCGCGCCAGCTTGGCTGAGCCGCAACCGCGGGCGTGCGACTGTAAATTTTTGTGACCCGACGATTTTTTCGTCTTGGCCAAGCTCGTTAAGAACAGCGGCCAAGTCTTAAACGGTCTTAAGCATGACCGTTTACGATCTAAGTGTCGGAAACACCTGACAGCCTAGTTTTCGAGGCTTTGGAAACCGGGTTTTCCAAGGGTTTTTCGCTCAGCGGCGTTCCGCCGCACGGCGGTTTTGGCTAGGCTCGGGAACCCAAGGAATCCCTGGCGATTCCTTTGGATAACTGGATTTTTTCGGCCAGTTTGGGATCGACCCCGGGCCGACTCAGCTTATGCAGTTAACCACCGATTAAGGTTGGTGGTTGTTCTGTTAACCCGATCGTCGAGATGACTCCCGGCGGTTGATCCGCTCGGTAGTTGACGAATTCGGCGTTTAGGACGCGAGGGTCCCATGGCTATTTCTCTTTCCGCGCCGCGTACCACTGAACTGAAGCCGCGTATCGTGGTGTTCGGCGTCGGTGGGGCCGGTGGCAATGCTGTCAACAACATGATCGAGGCCGGCCTCGAGGGTGTTGAGTTCGTGGTGGCCAACACCGACGCGCAGCAACTCCAGTTCGCCAAGACGGACCGCCGCATCCAGCTGGGCGTGCAGGTCACGCAGGGCCTGGGCGCCGGCGCTCACCCCGAAGTCGGCATGAGCGCCGCCGAGGAGAGCTTCCCCGAGATCGGCGAGCATCTGGACGGCGCGCACATGGTGTTCATCACCGCCGGCATGGGCGGCGGCACAGGCACCGGCGCGGCCCCGATCATCGCCAAGTGCGCCCGCGAGCGCGGCATCCTGACCGTCGGCGTGGTCACCAAGCCCTTCCACTTCGAAGGCCGCCACCGCATGCGCCTGGCCGACGCCGGCATCGGCGAGCTGCAGCGCTACGTCGACACCCTGATCGTCATTCCCAACCAGAACCTGTTCCGCGTCGCCAACGAGCGCACGACCTTCGCCGAAGCCTTCGGCATGGCCGATCAGGTGCTGCACTCGGGCGTCCGCTCGATCACCGACCTGATGGTCCTGCCGGGCCTGATCAACCTCGACTTCGCCGACGTCCGCACGGTCATGACCGAGATGGGCAAGGCGATGATGGGCACCGGCGAGGGCACCGGCGAAGACCGCGCCCTGATGGCCGCCCAGAACGCCATCGCCAACCCGCTGCTGGACGAAGTCTCGCTGAAGGGCGCCAAGGCCGTGCTGGTCAACGTGACCGGCGGCATGGACATGACGCTTCTTGAAGTCGATGAAGCGGCGAACGCCATCTCGGATCAGGTCGATCCGGAAGCCAACATCATCTTCGGCGCCGCCTTCGACCCGTCGCTGGACGGCGTGATCCGCGTGTCGGTGGTCGCCACCGGCATGGACGGCGCCTCCATCGCCCAGATCGAGCCCAAGCCTGTCTCGCGCAACACCACGGCCCAGCCGCTGATCGCCGAGACCCGGCCGGCCGCGCCGCAGGCCGCCCCGGCGCCGGCCCCGGTCACCGCCGAGGCCAGCCGTCCGGGCATGCGCTACGAGCCGCGTCCGATCGAACGTCCCGCCGCCGCTCCGACCGCCTATGCGCCGGAACCGGCCTATGAGGAACCCGCGCCGATCGTCGAGGCCCAGGAAGACCTGCGCTTCGAAGAGCCGGTGGTGGAAGAGCCGCGCATCGCCGCCCCGGCCCCGCGCGTCACCCGCATCGTCGACCCGATGGTCGCCGAGGCCGAGGACGAGCCGCTGTACAGCGAGACCTACGAGGATCGCCGGCAGCAGAAGTCGGGCGGCTGGATGAGCCTGTTCGGCGGCGGTCGCCAGCAGCGCTACGAACAGCAGCCGGCCCAGCAGCCGCGCCAGACGGGCTCGGCCCGTCCGCAGCTGCAGCCGCTGGACCAGCCGACCGCCGACGAAGGCGAGGATCTGGAGATCCCGTCGTTCCTGCGCCGGCTGGCCAACTGAAAGTCGCGACAAGTTTAGTGGCGTACCTGTAAGCGTAAACGAGACCCCCGGGGCGAAAGCTCCGGGGGTTTTGTTTTGGCTGCTGGTAGGGACAGGCGCATGCGCCTGTCCCCATCCCCGTTCAGGCGCGTCAGTGGGTCTTGGCGGCCGCGTCGGCGGCGGCGTCGGTCTTGCGCTCGGCCGCGCCGACGGCGTCGGAGGTGTTCTGGGCGGCCTTGTCGGCGGCGGCCGCCGTGCTGTCAGCCGCCTTGTCCGTGGCCGCGGCGGTGTTGGCGGCCGCGGCGTTGGCGTTGGCGGCGGTGTCCTGGGCGGCCGAGGCCGTGGCGGCGCCGGCCTGGTCGGCGGCGGCGCCGGCGTGGTCCTCGGTCTTCTGCGAGCAGGCCATCAGCGACAGGCTGGCGATCGCGGCGGAAATCAGCAGGGCGGTGCGCATGGGTCTCTCCGTGGCGGCGGGACGTTGATCGTCCTCGCGGTGGTCCGGCGCCGATCGGCGCCGGGCGGGGTGGAGGCGGATGCCTCGCAGGTCCCAACGTCCGGCCCGGCCTTAAGGCTCCGCCTGACGGTGTCGCGGGGCCGGAAAGCGGGCTAGGATCGGCAGGGTCTGCCAGTCTTTGCGAAAATCAGGTCACGATGAAGCTCACCCGCGCCGATCGGAAGATCCTGGAGATCCTCCAGCAGGACAGCTCGGTCACGAACGTCGAGCTGGCCGAGCGGGTCGGGCTGTCGCCCAGCCCCTGCCTGCGACGGGTCAAGCAGTTGGAGGCCTCGGGCCTGATCGCCGGCTATGTGGCGCTGCTGGACCGCCGCAAGGCGCGGCTGGACCTGCTGGCCTATGTCGAGGTCCAGGTCGACCGCCACAGCGAGACCGCCGCCGAGGCCTTCGCCGACGCCGTGCGCCGCGAGCCGATGGTGGTGGGCTGCCACGCCATGACCGGCGGCTACGACTACCTGCTGCGCGTGGTGGCCCCCAACCTGGACGCCTATGCCGACTTCACCATGAAGCGCCTGCTGAAGATGCCGGCGGTCAAGGACATCCGCTCGTCCTTCGTGCTGGAGACGATCAAGGACGCCACGGCGTTGCCGCTGGATTATCTGGAGTAGGGGTGAGCCGATTTCAGGCTTCGACCGAGGCTGTGTGAAAACACCGCCAAATCGGCTAGAATCCTGATGCTGGAGTAGCAGTCGGGAGGTGGAGTTGAGCCGCTTCGTTGAGGGTTGTGA
>NZ_LMFX01000039.1:0-20535 GCF_001426985.1 Caulobacter sp. Root1472
ACAGCCGCATCAACAGGCCGGACACACGGAAGCACCTGTACCGACTGCGTCAGAAATCTCGAAAAACCTCTTGCCTCGACTGGGGCGTCCACACACGGATATTTGGATGTCACGAGCGCATTCCAGGTTCGCGTCGGTGAGCCGTCGCTTCACTTGGCCTTCAATACATGGAAGACCGGCTCGCCCCAGTCGAACTTCCACTGGTCGTAGCGGTAACTGGTGACGAGTTGCGCGGCCTCTACGGGAATATCGAACACGTGGTCGACGTCGGAACTCGCGCCCCTCGCCTTCTGCTTTGCAAGCAGCCTGTCGCGGACCGTCAGGATTTCCGCCGGGAGTTCACCTGAAGTCTCCAAGTTGAGGGGACCATCACCCGCAAAATGCGAGATCGACCAGACCTTGCGACCGGCGTTGAACAGCGTTGCGTCGCTGAACATCACGCCCTCATGGATATGACAGCCGATCACCGTCGCTTCGGCCGAAAGCGCGGCCAGACGCTTGTCAGAGACGTACTCAAAATCGTTGGCGAACAGGATGATCCACTTGTTCGGCAACTCAGCCAATGAGAACGGCTCCTCTTGCGCCTCGTCCACCTCGTCGGTGGCGGTCATGCGCAGGCGATGCAGGCATTCTGTTCGGTCGAGACCGTTGAAGCCAATCCAAGAAATATCAAATCCCATGCCTGAATGGGTGTCACAGCTTGAGCGTGCGAACAAGCCGAAGGCGATGCGCAGGGTTCCGCCTTGACCGAGCCGTCGCTGCGGCCGATGGATTCGTCATGACCGACACCGCCCTTGAAACCTTCGTCCGCGGCCTGCCCAAGGCCGAGTTGCACATGCACATCGAAGGCAGCCTCGAACCCGAGCTGATGTTCGAGTTGGCCGCGCGCAACGGCGTGACCCTGCCGTTCAAGACGGTCGACGAGATCCGCGCCGCCTACGCCTTTTCCAACCTGCAGGACTTCCTGGACATCTATTATCAGGGCGCGGGCGTGCTGCTGACGGCGGCCGACTTCAAGGACCTGGCCCTGGCCTATTTCCGCCGGCTGGCGGCCGACGGCGGGACCCATGCCGAGATCTTCTTCGACCCCCAGACCCACACCGACCGCGGCGTGGCCTTCGAGACGGTGATCGACGGCCTGGTCCAGGGCATGGAAGAGGCCGAGCGCACCCTGGGCGTGACCTCCAAGCTGATCCTCTGCTTCCTGCGCCACCTGGACGAGGCCTCGGCCTTCGCCACCCTGGAACAGGCCAAGCCGCACCTGTCCAGGATCGCCGGGGTGGGCCTGGACTCCTCGGAGGTCGGCCACCCGCCCGCCAAGTTCGCCCGTGTCATGCAGGCCGCGCGCGACCTGGGCCTGAAGGTGGTGGCCCACGCCGGCGAGGAGGGCCCGCCGGCCTATGTCTGGGAGGCTGTCGACATCCTGGCCGTCGACCGCATCGACCACGGCAACCGGGCGCTGGAGGACGACTGCCTGACCGCCCGCCTGGTGCAGGACGGGACGACCCTGACCGTGTGCCCGCTGTCGAACCTGAAGCTGTGCGGCGTGTCCGACCTGAAGGAGCACCCGCTGAAGCGCATGCTGAAGCTGGGCCTGAAGGCCACGGTCAATTCCGACGATCCGGCCTATTTCGGCGGCTACCTGCTGGAGAACTACGTCCAGACGGCGGAAGCGGTTGGTCTGACGCGGGACGAGCTGGTGACCCTGGCCAAGAACAGCTTCACGGGGTCCTTTTTGGAAGAGGCGGAGAAGACCGAGCGGGTTGCGGCGATCGACGCCTATGTGGCGACGCACTGACCATACTCGAACCCTCTCCCAAAGGGAGAGGGAGGGGCCCATCGCATCGCGATGGGAGGGTGAGGGGTTTGAGCGTCGGACGGTGTGCCGGCAGGGCGGCGGGGTGAAATCGGATAGGGTGTAACCCCTCATCCTCCCACCGCTTCGCGGCGGGCCCCTCCTTCTCCCTGTGGGAGAAGGTGATTACAGCGCTTTCCTCACCGCTTCCGCCAGTTCGTCCAGCTCGGCGATGCCCAGGTCGGCGTGGAACGGCAGGCTGAGCACAGACTTGGCCAGGCGGTCGGCCACCGGGGTCTGGTCGCGGATGACGACGCCCGGGCCGACCGGGTTGGTGGCGTAGCCCATCTCGGCCAGACGCGCGGCGACGAGCGGGGCGGCGCCTTCGGGCAGGCTGACGACCCAGGCGTCGGACACCCAGCTCATCCCCCATCCCGGCTGGAAGCCGATCCGGGCGCCCAGCAGCAGCATGCGCAGGCGCTGGGCGGCGGTGGCCAGGCGCAGGCGCTGGCCCGACCAGCCCTCGAGGCCGGCGTCGCCGACAAAGGCCGGCGCCTCGAGCCTGGCGATGAAGTCGGCGTCCTGGCTGGCCACGAACACCCCGCGGCCGCTGGGCAGGCCGACGATCACCGGAACCGGGGCTTCCATGATCACGTCGAAGCCGTCAGTGGCGTCGACTACGATCGGCAGGCCGGTCTCGCGCTGGAAGGCCGCCCAGGCGGTCATGTCCGGGGCGCGGCCGAAGGCGCAGGTGGGGACGATGGCCTCGATCGGCGGCGGGGCCTCGCCGAGGCGCTCGCGCAGGTGGGCCGGGTCGAACATCCAGCTGCAGGGATCCACGTCGACCAGCCAGGGCCGCAGGCCGGCGCCGACGATGGCTTCAAGCGTGGCGGCCGAGGCCAGGGCCGGGACGATGCAGACCCCGCCGCGACGAACGCCCGAGGCGACGAGGGCGGCGGTCAGGGCGGCGACGCGGGTGGCGACGGCGCGGACGGCGGTGGGGCGGTCGAAACGGTCGGCCAGCCGGGCGTCAAGGCCCGAGGCCAGGCCCTGTCGCAGCACCTTCTCCACGGCGGCGAAGTCCTGCGGGACGCCGGCGGCGGCCAGGGCCGCCTCGGCCTTGGCCTGCCTGCGGGCTTCCGGCGACACTTTGGGGAGGGCTTGCATCACACGTCGCTTCCGAACAATCCGGCCCCGTCACGCAACGGCGCCGTTATGGTTAAGAGAACGTATCGAGTGACTCGGGGCCCCCGGATGCGGCGCGCCGTCGCGGCAGAAATGTGGCCGGAATCTTCGACCTAGGCAGAAGCCGTCCACGCGTCGCGCAACTCGCGCTTCAGGACCTTGCCGATATGGCTGCGGGGCAGGGATTGGACGAGTTTCAGGTCGGCCAGCCGCTGGGTCTTACCAAGGCGAGCATTGACCCAGGACCTCAACCCGTCCGCGTCAATTCGCCCTTCTTCTGGAGACTTGAGCGCCACGAAGGCCACCGGCGATTCGCCCCAGGCGTCGGAGGGCACGCCGACCACCGCCGCCTCGACCACGTCGGGATGCTGGACGATCTGGGCCTCGATGTCGCTGGGATAGACGTTGAAGCCGCCGCTGATGATCATGTCCTTCTTGCGATCCATCAGGGTCAGGAAGCCGTCCTCGTCGAACCGGCCGATATCGCCGGTGCGGATGAAGCTGAGGCCCTCGGGCGAGATCCAGGTCGCCTCGGCGGTCTTGCCGGGCTGGCCGTGATAGCCGCTCATCATGCCCGCCGAGCGGCCGACGATCTCGCCGACCACGCCGGGCCCCACCTGGACGCCGTCCTCGTCGATCAGCCGGATGTCGTGGCCCGGCGCGGGGCGGCCCACCGTGTGCAGCTTGTCCGGATGCTCGTGAGCCATCAGGATGCAGGTTCCGCCGCCCTCGGTCATGCCGAAATATTCGACCAGCCCGCCGGGCCAGCGCGCCAGGACCTGGGCCTTCAGCTCGGCCGAGAACGGCGCGCTGGTGCAGAACTTCAGTTGGGTCGACGACAGGTCGAAGTCGCCGAAGTCGGGCCGGTCCATCAGGCGGCGGTATTGCACCGGCACCAGCATGGTGTGGGTCATGCGGTGGCGCTGGGCCAATTCGAGGTACTTGCCGGCGTCGAACTTCCTCATCAGCACCACGGTCCCGCCGCCGGCCAGGGTGGGGAAGAAGCAGACCAGGGTGGTGTTGGAATAGAGCGGGGTCGACAGCAGGGTGACGGCCTCGGCGCCGTAGCCCACCGCGTCGCCGCGGAACACGTGCTTCCAGCGCATGCCGTGCGACTGGACGATACCCTTGGGCGCGCCCGTGGTGCCGCTGGAATAGATGATGTTGAACGGGTCGTCGGGGGCGATCGTCACCGCGGCCGGAACCGCGCCGACCGGGGCCAGCCAGGCGTCGAAGGCCTCGGCGAAGCCCGAGCCGTCCAGGGCGACCTGGCGCACGGCGATCGGGGCGCCGGCCTGGGCCTCGGCCGCGCCGGCGTCCAGGAACACCCGTCGCGCGCCGCAGTCGGCGACCATGCCGGCGATGGCTTCGGGCGTGGAGGACGGAGCCAGGGGCGCGACGGCGACGCCGGCCCGCAGGGCGCCCAGGAACAGGGCCGCGTAGGGAATCGACGACAGGGCGCAGACCGCGACCGCTTCGCCCTGCCCGACTCCATCACGCTGCAGGGCGGCGGCGACCCGGTCGGCCAGGGCGTCGAACTGGGCGTAGGTCACCGCCTCGCCGGTTTCCATGATGACGGCGGGATGATCGGGGGAGTCCGCCGCCCGCAGCCGCAGGATGTCGCCCATCACGCCGTAGTCGGCGGTGATCATATCGACGGTGGTGGTCATGAAAATTTCCTACTCGGTGCGCGGGACGGGGACAGGCACATGTGCCTGTCCCCAGCGGCTGTCCGCGACCCTCAGGCGTCCTTGAACCCCTTGCCCTCGGCGACCAGCCGCTCCAGCAGGGCCGAGGGCTGGAAGTCGTCGCCGTGCTGCTCCTGGAACGCCTTCATCCCGGCCAGCACCTTGTCCAGGCCCACCAGTTCGCCCCAGAACATCGGGCCGCCGGTATAGACTGGCCAGCCGTAGCCGTTGATCCACACCGTATCGATGTCCGACGCCCGGATCGCCTTGCCCTCCTCCAGGATCTTGGCGCCTTCGTTGACCATCGGGTACAGGCAGCGCTCCAGGATTTCCTGGTCGCTGATCTGGCGACGCTGGATCTGGCGCTTCTCGGCGAAGTCGAGAATGACCTTCTCCACCTCGGCCGAGGGCTTGGCGACCCGGTTCTCGTCGTAGTCGTAGAAGCCCTTGCCGTTCTTCTGGCCGCGGCGATCCATCTCGCACAGCACCTCGCGGATAGTGGACGAGGAGGTCTTGGCCGGGTCCCAACCGATGTCGAGGCCGGCCAGGTCGCTCATCGCGAACGGCCCCATCGGCAGGCCGAAGTCGTAGAGCACGCGGTCGACGTCCCACGGCATCGCGCCTTCCAGGATCAGACTCATGGCCTCGCGCTGGCGCTGGGCCAGCATGCGGTTGCCGACGAAGCCGTGGCAGTTGCCGACCAGCACCGCGACCTTGCCGATCGTCTTGCCGATCTGCATCGAGGTGGCGATCACCGACTTGTCGGTCTTGGCGCCGCGCACGATCTCCAGCAGGCGCATGACATTGGCCGGCGAGAAGAAATGCAGGCCGATCACGCTTTCCGAGCGGCAGGTCGAGGCGGCGATCACATCGATGTCGAGGTACGAGGTGTTGGAGGCCAGGATCGCGCCGGGCTTGGCGATCCTGTCCAGCTTGCCGAACACCTCCTGCTTGATCTCCATCAGCTCGAACACGGCCTCGATGATCAGGTCACAGTCGGCCAGGTCCTCCAGGTTCATCGACGGGGTCAGCAGACCCATGCGCTTTTCGACGTCGGCTTCCGTCAGCCGGCCCTTCTTGGCGGTGTTCTCGTAGTTCCTGCGGATCACCCCGACGCCGCGATCCAGGTTCTCCGCCTTGGCCTCGATGATCGTCACCGGGATGCCGGCGTTGAGGAAGTTCATCGAGATGCCGCCGCCCATGGTGCCGGCCCCGATCACCCCGACCTTCCTGACCGGGATGATCGGGGTGTCGTCGGGCACGTCGGGGACCTTGGCGGCCTGGCGCTCGGCGAAGAATGCGTGACGCTGGGCGGCCGACTGGCTGCCGCTCATCAGTTCCATGAACAGCTTGCGCTCGAGCTTCAGCCCCTCGTCGAACGGCAGGTTCACCGACGCCTCGACGCACTGGATATTGTACTCTGGAGCCTTGAAGCCGCGGAACTTGCGGGCGTTGGCCTTGCGGAACTCGCTGAAGATCTCGGGCTTGCCGCGCGCGGCCTCGACCTTGGCGTTCTGGTCGCGGATGCGGGTCAGGGGCTTGTCCTCGGCCAGCACCACCCGGGCGAAGGCGATGGCCCCGTCGCGCAGGGCGCCTTCCTCGACGATCGAGTCGAACAGGCCCATGGCCAGGGCGGCCTTGGCCGGCACGTGCTGGCCGGTGGTGACCATTTCCAGCGCCTTCTCGACGCCGACGACGCGCGGCAGGCGCTGGGTGCCCCCCGCGCCGGGCAGCAGGCCGATGTTCACTTCGGGCAGGCCCGCCTTGGCCGAGGGGACGGCGACGCGGTAGTGCGCCACCAGCGCCACCTCCAGTCCGCCGCCCAGCACCGTGCCGTGGATCGCGGCGACCACAGGCTTGGGCGCGTTCTCGATGACGTTCTGCACCTCCTGCAGCGACGGGCCCGTCATGGCCTTGCCGAACTCGGTGATGTCGGCGCCGGCGATGAAGGTCTTGCCTTGGCAGATCAGCACGATGGCCTTGACCGCCGGATCGGCGATCGCCTGCTCGAACGCGCCCTTCAGCCCCTCGCGCACGGCCGCCGACAGGGCGTTGACCGGCGGCGAGTTGAGCGTGACGACGCCGATGTCGCCTTCGACGGTCAGATCCGTGACGTTGTTGATCGCGGTCATGGCGTGCTTCACCCCTGAGATTGGCGTTCTTGCGTTTGAACGGTTGTTTGAAGCAACCCTGCACGAGCCGTCGCCGAAGTCCAGAGGTCCGTCGCTTCGCCGAGCGTTTGGACGGCGGCCCACACCCCTACGCGTTGCTCTCCGTCAGCGCCGCATAGACCAGCGTCCGCAGCTCGCGCCGGATCGGATAGGCCGAGGACGGGATCAGCTGCGTCATGAACACCACCGCCAGGTCCTCGACCGGGTCGATCCAGAAGGCCGTGGAGGCCATGCCGCCCCAGAAATATTCGCCCAGCGACCCCAGGTTCCGGGTCCGCGCCTGGTCGACGGTCATGGCGAAGCCCAGGCCGAAGCCCAGCCCCTCGAACACCGTCTCGCTGAACAGCGAGCGGGACATCTCCGTCAGCTCCCGCCCACCCGGCAGGTGGTTCAGGGTCATCAGCTTCAGGGTCTTGGGGCTGACGATCCGCGCCCCGTCCAGCTCGCCGCCGTTCAGCAGCATGCGGCAGAACCGCATATAGTCGTCGGCCGTGGAGACTAGGCCGCCGCCGCCGGACTTCACCGACGGGTCGGAGAAGTAGCGGCTGGTGGCCGGATCGTCCTGCAGCACCACCTCGCCCTTGGGATTCAGGGTGTAGCAGGCCGTGAAGCGATGGCGCTGGCCTTCGGGCACGAAGAAGCCGGTGTCGACCATCTTCAGCGGGTCGAAGATCCGCGCCTTCAGGAACTGGTCGAACGGTTGGCCGGAGATCACCTGCACCAGGTAGCCGAGCACGTCGGTGGCCACCGAATAGTTCCAGGCCTCGCCCGGCGAGAATTCCAGCGGCACGGTTCCCAGCGTTTCGACGAAGGCCTCCAGTCCCCCTTCGCTGTCGACCCCGTCCAGCTTCAGCTTGCGATAGGCCGCGTCGACATTGGTGCGCTGCTGGAAGCCGTAGGTCAGGCCGGCGGTGTGGCGCAGCAGATCGAGGATCCGCATCGGCTGGTCGACGGCCCGGGTCATGAAGGCGCCCGCCACCCCGGCCTGGAACACGCCAAGCTTCTTCCACGACGGGATGAACCGGTGCACCGGATCGTCCAGCGCGACCTTGCCCTCCTCGACCAGCATCATGAAGGCGATCGAGGTGATCGGCTTGGTCATCGAATAGATGCGAAACAGGCTGTCGGCCTGCAGCGGCAGCCCGCGCTCCTTGTCCGCCGCACCCAGGATCGTCGTGTGCGCCAACTGGCCGCGACGCCAGACCTGGACCAGGGCGCAGGGCAGCTTCCCGGGCGCGACGTAGCGTTCCTGGATGAAGGCGTCGATGCGCTTCAATCGATCGGACGACAGGCCCACGGCCTCAGGCGTGCTCAAGCGGTATTCCTCCTGCGTGCTGTTCTTGGCGATGACCGAAGAGACGGTATGTCGCAACGCCTCCTTCACGCGATCATGCGCATATCGATTGAAAACCAGGGAATGGGGATGGGCAAGCACTTGCGCGACGAGCCAGCCGGGGGGCTTGCGGCGTCCGGCCTCGAACAGGCCGCCGCCGATTGGTTCTTCGAAAGCAGCCTCGACATGTTCGTGGTGCTGGAGAACGACGCCATTCTCCGCGTCAATCCGGCCTGGACCCGGCTGACCGGCTGGGCGCCCGAAGAGACCCTGGGCCGGTCGATGCGCGACTTCTTCCACCTGCACGACACCGATGTCCTGCGCGGCGTCGGCGACACCCTGCGCGCTCAGGGCGAGGCCCGGGCCGAGCACCGCCTGGCCCGCAAGGGCGGCGGCTGGCTGTGGGTCTGCTCGCAATCCAAGCTGCTGCCCGAGACGTTCGGACACGACGCCGTGCTGGTCGTGTTCCAGGACTTCACCGAGGACCGCGCCCGGCGGATCGAGCGCCAGCAGTCCGAGCGCGCCAACGAGCTGCTGCGCAACGCCGCCGGCGTCTATGTCTGGCGGTTCGACCCGCGCAAGGGGATCTACGTCTTCGAGCAGGACGTCCCCACTCCATCGTCGCCGGACGGCGGGGTGCGGACCATGACCATCGGCGAGATGAACGGCTCGGTCCATCCGGACGACCAGCAGAAGGTCTGGGAGGCGTTCAGCCAGACCCTGGCGACCGGCGACCACCACGTGCTGACCTATCGCTATTTCGACCCGGCCCACCAGAGCTGGATATGGATGCGATCCGCTTGGCGGGGCGCGCGGGGCGCCAGCGCCAGGAGCTGGGACGTGATCGGCATCAGCCAGGACGTTACCGAACTGGTCGCCACCCGCGACGCCGCCCTGCACGCGGCCGAGGCCAAGTCCCAGTTCCTGGCCAATATGAGCCACGAGATCCGCACCCCGATGAACGGTGTGTTGGGCGTCATGCACCTGCTCAAGCGCGAGACCCTCTCAGCGGACGGCCGGCAATTGCTGACCGAGGCGCTTGATTGCGGGGCCATGCTGTCGGAGCTGCTCAACGACATCATCGACTTTTCCAAGGTCGAGGCGGGCAAGCTGGAACTGCACGTCGAGCCGATCGATCCGGCCGCGGTCCTGCGCAGCGTCGCAGACCTGCTGCGCCCGTTGGCCACGCAGAAGGGCCTGGGCCTGACCATCGCCGTCGCCCCCGGGGTCGGCTGGATCGGCGCGGACCCTCTGCGGCTGCGCCAAGCCCTGTTCAACCTGGTGGGCAACGCCGTGAAGTTCACCCTGGAGGGCGGCGTCCAGGTCCGCCTGGCGCCGGCCGGTCGGCCAGGCGAACGGCGCCTGCGCTTCGAGATCCAGGACACCGGCGTCGGCATCGACGAGGCCATCGCCGACGGCCTGTTCCAGCGCTTCAGCCAGGCTGACGGCTCGACCACCCGGCGGTTCGGCGGCGCCGGCCTGGGCCTGGCCATCACTCGGCGGCTGGCGATCCTGATGGGCGGCGACATCGGCTTTTGCAGCCCGCCGGAAGGCGGCTCGCTGTTCTGGCTGGAGATCGCCGCCCCGCCCGCCTCCGAGGCCGTCGCGCCCGCGGAGCCGGCGGACATCGCCCTGCTGGCCGGCGCGCGTGTGCTGATCGTCGAGGACAACGCCACCAATCGGCTGATCGCCGGCCGGCTGCTGCAGGCCATGGGGGCGGAGGTCGAGACCGCAGACGATGGCGTCCAGGGGGTCGAGGCCGTCGAGCGCGACGCCCGGGGATTCGACCTGGTCTTCATGGACATCCAGATGCCCGGTTTGGACGGCGTCGAGGCCACCCGGCGCATTCGGGCCCTGGGCGGCGAGGCCGGCGCGATCCCGATCATCGCCATGACCGCCAACGCCCTGGCCCACCAGCGGGCGGCCTACATCGCCGCCGGCATGAACGGCGCGGTGGCCAAGCCGCTGTCCCCCGCCGCCCTGGTCCAAGCCATCGCCGCCGTGCTGGGCCAGCCGGCGGATGCAGCTTCCCGGGCGTCCTAGCCTTTCGAACCTCATCGCCGCCGCAATCACGCAACACAGCTGCAAGATTCCAGGTCCACGAAGGCCGCGCCGCAGCGAGTCGCGCCTTGTCGCGAAGGCCAGGCTTCCTAAATCTGGACCCGCGGGTCCAAAACGAGGCCGCGAGCCGGCAACCAGGGGGCGACAGATGGACGACGGCCGGATCGCCAGCCCCGCCACCGAGCGGTACGCCAGGAAGAAGGAGGCGATCCTCGCCGCGGCCACCGCGATCCTGAACCGCCAGGGCGTCAAGGGCATGACCCTGTCGGACGTGGCCGCCAAGGTGGGGCTGATCACCACCAGCGTCACCTACTACTACCGCAAGAAGGACGACCTGGCCGCCGCCTGTTTCATGCGCGGCGTGGAGCGCCTCGACGCCCTGGTCGGCGAGGCGGCCAAGGCGCCGGACGCGCCCAGCCGCCTGCTGGCCTTCCTGGACCTGTATCTCGACCTGAACCGCCGCGTGCGGCTGGGCGAGGCCGCCCCCCTGACCAGCTTCACCGAAATGCGGGCCCTGAAGGAGCCCCTGCGCGGCTCGGTGCAGGGCGCGTTCAACGACCTGTTCCGCCGGGTGCGCGGCTTCTTCGAAGGTCCGCAGTTCGACCACCTGGACAAGCGCGACCGCAACGCCCGCACCCACCTGTTGCTGGAGCAGCTGTTCTGGACGGGCTCGTGGCTGCGCCGCTACGACGTCGAGGACTATGGCCGCGTCCGCGACAAGATGTACGACATCCTAGTCCACGGCCTGACCCCGAAGGGCGCCGGCGGCCACGCCGCCTGGGCTCCACTGCCCCTGCCCGACCCGACGCCGCAGTCGTCCGAGGGCCAGGAATGGCGCGAGACCTTCCTGGTCGCCGCCACCCGGCTGATCAACCAGCGTGGCTATCGCGGGGCCTCGGTCGAGGACATCTCGGCCCAGTTGAACGTCACCAAGGGCTCGTTCTACCACCACCATGAGGACAAGGACGCCCTGGTGGTCGAGTGCTTCGAGCGCACCTTCGCCGTCACCCGCAAGGCCCAGGCCGACGCCCGCGCCCTGGGCGCCGACGGCTGGACCCAGCTGTCCTCGGCGACCGCCGCCCTGGTCGCCTACCAGCTGTCGGAGCACGGTCCGCTGCTGCGCGCCTCGTCGATGGGCGCCCTGCCGATCGAGATCCGCCACGAGATGGTTCAGGGCTACAACCGCGGCTCCGAACGGTTCGCGGCGATCATCTCGGACGGCGTCGCCGAGGGCTCGGTGCGGGCGGTGGACCCGATGATCGCGGCCCACATGATCAATTCGATGCTGAACGCCGCCGCCTCGCTGGGCGTCTGGGTTCCAGGCCTTGAGCGCGACGAAGCGGCCCAGCTGTTCGCCCGGCCGCTGCTGACGGGGCTGTTTTCGAAGTAGGCGCGGCGAACACTTGCCCCCACCTGACCGCTGCGCGGTCTGTCCGCCCCCAAGGGGGGCGGAGCCTTCGCATTGAAGCGCTACGGCCGCGAAGCGGTCCGTAGGGGGCAGGCGGTCGCCGGCTCACCCCATGAGGTGAAATAATCGCCGCGCCATGTCGCAAAGCCCCGCCCTGCTTCGTCATCCTCGGGAAGGCTGAAGCGCGGACGTCCTCGCGCCCTCCACCCTGGCGAGAAAAATTGCGATGACGTCTCCCCCTTTCATTCCGCCTCCCTCGCACCCAATTGAACGAACGTCGATCGCTCACGAGGGCGGACGGCCGTTTGGGGTTGGGGGTTGGGCGGTGAAGGTCCGGGCGAGCGAGCCCGCCACAGCCGCGGCGGGATCTTCCTCTATATTGCTAAGCAATTTGACTATTAAATTCCTTAGCAATATGAGTCGCGACCATGGCGAACAGCGATCCTCCACCCGGACAAGAACCCTGGCGCGGATCGCACACGCCCCGCGATCCGATCGGCCAGCGGCTGAAGACCATCTCGATGCTCACGCGCCAGATCGGTCGCAAGATCGGCGAGAACCTGGGCGTGAACGTCACCGACATGGCGGCGCTGGAGCACCTGCTGATCAACGGACCGATGACGCCGGGCCAGCTGGCCGGGCATCTGAAGGTGACGACCGCCGCCGCCACCCAGATCGTCGACCGCCTGGAACGCGCCGGCCACGTCGCGCGCGAGCGACGGACCAACGATCGGCGCAAGATCTGCGTCGTGCCGGTGGCGGCCGCGCTCGATCGGGCCTTCGCGCAACTGGCGCCAATGATGAATGGACTGGACGGGGTCATCGCCGACCTGTCGCCCGCCGAACGCCAGGTCATCGAACGCTTTCTGGACCAAGTCGTCGAGGTCTACGGGACCGTCGCCGGCCTTCCGACGGCCTCGCCCCCTCGACCCCATTGTTGAAATAGTCCCGACCGCCCTACCCGCCGGTCGCGCCCGCAGGTGATTGTTGATGAGTGAGATCATGACCGGAGAGCCCAGGCGCCCTCGGCCATTCCGATCCGGGGCTCCGACCTCGGCGCTGGGCCTGGCCCTGGGCCTGGCGGGTCTGGTCCTGGCCGGCTGCGTGAACACCCCGCGTCCGACGCCCGACACCCGCCTGCCCGCCGCCTACGAAGCCCCCGCCGGAACGGCCCAGGCCGACCTCGACCGCTGGTGGACCAGCTTCAACGACCCGCAGTTGACCAGCCTGATCGAGACGGCGCTGGAAAAGGCGCCCGACGCCCGCACCGCCGCCGCCGTGCTGGACGAGGCCCGCGCCGTCCGCCGCGGCCAGGTGCGCCAGATCTGGATCCCCAATACCCCCCTGACCGGCAACGCCGGCCGCACCCACACGGAAATCCTCAGCCAGACCGTTCCGCCGGGCGGCATCCCCTTCACCCGAGGCGGCGACAGCGACAGCTACAACGCCAATTTCGACGTCAGCTGGGAGCTGGACCTGTTCGGCCGCAAGCGGGCCGGCCTGGGCGTGGTCAACAACGACTTCGCCGCCGCCCGTTTCGCCTATGAAGGGGCCCGCGCCTCGCTGGCCGCCAATGTCGCCCAGTCCTATTTCGAAGCCCGCGGCCTGGCCGTGCAACTGGACGACGCCCGCCAGACCGAGCGCATCAACACCTCGCTGCGCGACTTCGCGGTCAAGAAGGCCAATGCCGGCCTGATCGCCACCTCGGAAGCCGACCGCGCGGAGGCCGACCTGGCCGACACCCAGGCCCGCGCCGCCAACCTGGAGGCCCAGCTGGGCGCCGCCCGCCGCAGCCTGCTGATCCTGGTCGGGCGCGGGATCGACCCTCTGGCCAGCCTGCCGGTCGACGCCAGGCTGGACCTGGCCCCGCCCGTACCCGCCACCATTCCCGGCGACCTGCTGGGCCGCCGACCGGACGTGCGCGAAGCCCAGGCCCGCCTGGCCTCGGCTTCCAAGACGCTGAAGGTCAACGAACTGGCCCTGCTGCCGACCTTCAACATCACGCCCGGCGTGGGCCTGTCCAAGAGCGTGTCGCCCAGCTTCGGCGGCGGCAGCGGGACGAGCTCCACCTCCACGTCCACCTGGACCTTGGGGGCCAATGTCTCGATCCCGGTGCTGAACATCCCGGCCCTGCTGGCCGACATCGACGCCCAGGACGCTCGCACCCGCCAGGCCGCCATCGCCTTGGAGAAGACCGTGCAGACCGCCTATGGCGAGGCCGAGAACGCCATGCTGCAGCTGGCCGCCGATCAGCGCCGCGTCAACCTGCTGACCGCCGGCGAGGCCCGGGCCCAGCGCGCCTACGAGGCCAACCGCAAAGGCTATGGCCTGGGCCTGATCGACCTGACCACCACCCTGCAGGCCGAGCAGTCCTGGCGCGCCTCGCGCTCGGCCCTGACCGGCGCCCGGACCGACGCCCTGCTGCACGCCGTCCAGACCTACAAGGCGCTGGGCGGCGGCTGGTCGCCGACGTCCATGACCTCGACCCAAGTTTCCTCGAAATGAGACCCTTCCCCATGACGACCCGCACCGTGCTCGCCGCCATGATCCTGATCGCCTCGACCGGCCTGACCGCCTGCGGCGACAAGAAGGACAAGCCCGCAGAGAAGGCCCCGGCCGCCGCCCAGGCCCGCGCTGTCAGCGTCGGCTCGGTCGAGACCCGGCCGCTGGGCGGCGGGGTCGAGGCCTCGGGCCAGCTGGTCTCGCGCGAGGAGGCCGCCGTCGGCTCCGAGCTCAGCGGCTACCGCGTCGCCCGGCTCTATGCCGACGAAGGCGACTGGGTGCGGGCCGGACAGCCGCTGGCCCAGCTGGACGCCACCCTGTTGCGGGCCCAGGTCGACCAGCAGGCGGCCCTGACCGCTCAGGCCCAGGCGGAGGCCAAGCGGGTCGCCGGCCTGGACGGCCAGGGCGTGCTTAGCCAGGAGCAGATCGAGACCCGCCGGTACCAGGCCAAGGCTCAGGAAGCGGCGTTGAACGAGCTGCGCACCCGGGTTTCGCGGATGACCATCACCGCCCCCGTCAGCGGCCGGATCCTGCAGCGCGGCGTCCAGCCGGGCCAGATCGCCGGCGGCGGGACCACGCCCTGGTTCACCATCGCTCGCGACGGCCTGGTCGAGCTGGACGCCGAGGTCAACGAGGCCGACCTGGCGGGGGTCCGCGCCGGCCAGCCGGTCCAGGTCAGCCTACCCGGCGGCCAGTCGGTGTCGGGCGTGGTGCGCCTGGTCAGCCCGCGGGTCGACAGCAACAGCCGCCTGGGCCGGGTGCGCGTGCGCCTGCCGGTCCGTCCCGACCTGCGCCCCGGCGGCTTCGGCCGCGCCACCTTCGGCGCTTCCGGCACATCGGTGACCGCCATCCCTGAGTCCGCGATTCGCTACGAGGCCGACGGCCTCTATGTGATGACGGTCGACAGCGCCAACCGCGCCCACCAGACGCCGGTGAAGATCGGCCAGAAGGGCGGCGGCTGGGCCCAGGTGGTCCAGGGCCCGCAGGCCGGAACCCGCATCGTGCTGGGCGGAGCCTCGTTCGTCACCGACGGCGACCTGATCCGCCCCGCCGCCACGACCCAGCAGGCGGTGCGCTGATGGCTACTGAACACAAGACTGGCGAACACAAGACTGGCGAACTCCGCATCTCCGCCTGGGCGATCAAGAACCCGATCCCCGTCGCGGTGCTGTTCATCGCCCTGATCATCGCCGGCATCGGCTGCTACATGGGCCTGCCCATCAAGCAGTTCCCCAATGTCGAGTTCCCCGCCGTGACCGTGACGGTTACCCAGAGCGGCGCCGCGCCCGGCGAGATGGAGACCCAGGTCACCCGCCCGATCGAAGACGCGGTGGCCAGCATCTCCAACGTCAAGACCATCCGCTCGTCGGTGGTCCAGGGGGCCTCGACCACGACGATCGAGTTCAACCTCGGCGAGGACCTGCAGAAGGTCACCGACGAGGTGCGCTCCAAGGTCGACCAGACCCGCTCGCTGCTGCCGCGCGAGGTCGACGAGCCGATCGTCCAGCGCCTGGAGATCACCAGCGCCCCGATCATCACCTACGCCGTCTCGGCCCCGAACATGAGCGCCACCGAGCTGTCGTGGTTCATCGACGACACGGTCACCCGCGCCCTGCAGGGCGAGAAGGGCGTGGCCCAGGTGGCCCGGGTCGGCGGCGTCGACCGCGAGATCAACGTCATCATCGATCCCGACCGCATGGCCAGCTTCGGCGTCACCGCCCCGCAGCTGAACCAGGCCCTGGCCAGCTTCAGCGTCGACGCCCCCGGCGGCCGCGCCAAGATCGGCGGCCGCGAGCAGACCCTGCGCGTGCTGGGCGCGGCCACCACCGTCGAGCAGCTGCGCGCCATCACCATCCCGGTGGCCGGCGGCCGCTATGTGAAGCTGACCGACGTGGCCCAGGTCGGCCAGGGCGCGGAGGAGGAGCGCGGCTTCGCCCGTCTGGACGGCAAGCCCGTGGTCGCCTTCCAGGTGATGAAGACCCGCGACTCGAGCGACGTGGCCGTCGAGGATCGCGTCAAGGCGGCCGTCGACAGGCTGGAGGTCAAGCAACCGGGCGTGACGTTCGTGAAGATCTTCTCGACCGTCGACGAGACCCGCGCCAGCTTCACCGCCACCGAGCACACCCTGCTGGAAGGCATGCTGCTGGCCTCGCTGGTGGTGTTCCTGTTCCTGCGCGAGTGGCGGGCCACCCTGATCACCGCCATCGCCATGCCGGTGTCGCTGATCCCCACCTTCGCCTTCATGGCGGTGATGGGCTTCTCGCTGAACGTCGTGACCCTGCTGGCCCTGACCCTGGTCATCGGCATCCTGGTCGACGACGCCGTGGTCGAGATCGAGAACATCGAAAAGCGTGTCTCGCGCGGACAGAGGCCGTTCCAGGCGGCCATGGAAGGCGCGGACTCCATCGGCCTGGCCGTCGTGGCCACCACCTTCACCATCGTGGCGGTGTTCGTGCCGGTGTCCTACATGCCCGGCACGCCCGGCCAGTTCTTCAAGGAATTCGGCCTGACCGTCGCCGTGGCCGTGCTGTTTTCGCTGGTGGTCGCCCGCCTGTTGACGCCGCTGCTGGCCGCCTATTTCCTCAAGCCGTCAAAGGACCCGCATCCGCGCAAGCCGTTCGAGGGCCTCTATCGCAAGAGCCTGGACTGGGCCCTCGACCACCGGATCATCGCCTTCTTCCTGGGCGGCCTGCTGACCGTGGGCTCGCTGGTCGGCTCGGTCTTCCTGGCGATGATCGGCGTGTTGGCCGTCGGCTTCCAGCCACAGGGCAACGCCAACTACTACTACCTCAAGGTCCAGGGTCCGCCGGGGGCGACCACGGCCGACATGGAGCGCACCGTCCAGGCGGTGACCACCCTGTTCCGCAAGCGTCCCGAGACCGCCCACGTCTTCGCCCAGGTCGGTTCGAACATCGGCAGCGGCTGGGGCGGCCAGAGCGGCGCCGACCTCCGCGACGCCACCATCACCATCGTGCTGAACGGCAAGCGCGACCTGACGGTGACGCAGATCAAGCAGGTGGTCCGCAACAGCCTGCACGACATTCCCGACGCCCGGGTCAACCTGCTGGGCGACTGGGGCACCTCCGACGTCCAGACCATCCTGACCGCCGAGGACGGCCCGCTGCTGGAACGCACGGCCGCCCAGATCGAGCGCGAGATGCAGAAGCTGACCACCGTGGCCGATCCGCGTCCTTCCTCGCCGCCCAGCGGTCCGGAAATCGTTATCCGGCCCAAGCCCGACGAAGCCGCCCGCCTGGGCGTCAGCGCCGCCGACATCGCCGCCATCGCCCGCGTGGCCACGGTCGGCGACATCGACGCCAACGTCGCCAAGATGACCCAGGGCGAGCGGCGGATCCCGATCCGCGTGCGCCTGCCGGCCGACACCCGCGCCGACCTCGACGCCCTGGGCGCCCTGCGCATCCCCACGGCCAACGGCGGCTCGACCCGGCTCGACACCGTCGCCGACCTGTCGTTCCAGGCGGGACCCGCCAAGATCGACCGCTTCGCGCGCAAGCGTCAGCTGACCATCGAGGCCGACCTCAACAACGGCGCCCAGTTGGGTCAGGCGATGAGCGACGTCAACAACCTGCCCACGATGAAGAAGCTGCCCGCCGGCGTCGCCCCCGCAGCGGCCGGCGACCAGGAGGCCTTCATCGAACTGTTCACCGGCTTCGCGGTGGCTCTGCTGTCGGCCGTGGGCCTGGTGTTCGGCGTGCTGATCCTGCTGTTCCGCAGCTTCTTCAAGCCGATCACCATCCTGTCGGCCCTGCCATTGGCGATCAGCGGGGCCCTGGTCGCCCTGGTCGTCACCGGCCAGTCGCTGTCGATGCCGTCGCTGATCGGCTTCCTGATGCTGATGGGCCTGGCGGCCAAGAACTCGATCCTGCTGGTCGAATACGCCATCGAGCAGGAACGGGCCGGCATGACCCAGCGCGACGCCATCCTCGACGCCTGCCACGAGCGGGCCCGGCCGATCATCATGACCACCCTGGCGATGATGGCCGGCATGCTGCCCACCGCGCTTGGCATCGGCACCGGCTCGGAATTCCGCCAGCCGATGGCCGTGGCGGTGATCGGCGGCCTGATCACCTCGACCGTGCTGTCCCTGGTGCTGGTGCCGGTGGTCTACGAGATTGTCGACGACATCGAGCGCTGGCTCACCCCCAAGCTCTCGCGCATGACCACCCCGCGCGAGGCGGACGGCGGCAGGCTGTCGCCGGTGGACCGGCTGTAGGAGCGCCGTCGACATCCGACTTCGGAAGCGAAAACCTCGTCCTTCGACAAGCTCAGGATGAGGTTTTCTTACTGCTGGGCCTGTGAATGGTCCTCATCCTGAGCTTGTCGAAGGACGAGGACCACGCATCGCGCTTGAAGATCCGGCCTGCCTAGAGCGGGTTGAGATTTACCTGAATCGCGGGATTCCCAAATCAGCTGATGTCTGATTCAAGATGCTGGCTGGGAAGGAGGCCAGCATGGATGGGCAAGCCCTGTTCGTTGGATCTTCGTGAGCGCGTGGTGGCGGCGGTTGAGAGCGGCGGCCTGTCGCGCCAACAGGCCGCGGCGCGGTTTGGCGTGGCGCCCAGTTCGGCGATCAAGTGGGTGGCGCGGTTCCGGGCGACCGGGAGCGCCGCGCCGGCCAAGATGGGTGGCTACAAGCCAAGGACGCTGCGTGGCGAGCACGCCGACTGGCTGATCGCCCGCTGCCGGGAGAAAGACTTCACCATCAGCCAGTTGGTGGAGGAGTTGCAGCGGGTCCGGGACCTGAAGGTGGACCGGCGTTCGGTCTGGGAGTTCCTGCACGCCCAAGGCCTCAGCTTCAAAAAAAAGCCTGCTGGCCAAGGAGCAGGATCGGCCTGACGTGGCCCGCCGACGTGAGCAGTGGCGCAAGTATCAGGGGCGCATCGACGCTGATCGCCTGGTGTTCATCGATGAGACCTGGGCCAAGACCAACATGGCGCCCCTGCGCGGCTGGAGCCCTTGCGGCGCCCGCCTCAAGGCCAAGGCCCCGTTCGGCCGCTGGAAGACCCTGACCTTCATCGCCGCCCTCAGGCGCGACCGGATCGATGCGCCCTGCCTGCTCGATGGCCCGATCAACGGCCAGATCTTCCTGGCCTGGGTGCGCACCTTCCTGGTCCCCACCCTTCAAGCCGGCGACGTCGTGGTCATGGACAATCTGGGCAGCCACCGCGGCAAGCTGGTCCGCCAGGCCATCCGCCAAGCCGGGGCCAGGCTCCTCTTCCTGCCCAAATACTCCCCCGACCTGAACCCCATCGCAGGTCTTCTCCAAGCTCAAACACCTCCTGCGAAAGGCTCAGGCTCGCTCACACGATGGCCTGCTCAAGGCCACCGGCATGCTCCTCAACGCCTTCCCGCCAGAAGAATGCGCCAACTATCTCAGAAACTCAGGCTATGCCGCCTAATCTCAACACGCTCTAGTCCAGCAGCGAATTCACGGTCGGACCGCCGGCGGCCTTGGCGCTGATCGGCTCGCACCAGGCGAAGCGGCCGTTCGGACCGTCGGTACGCCGCGCCGCCAGGCCGGCCTCGTACATCTCCTGGCCCAGGTCGAACCCGTCCAGCTTGACGACCGCCAGCTGGCGATGGAACTCATCGAAGCCCGCCGCCGGCTCGACGGCGATGTCGCGGGCGTCTTTGATCTTGGCCCGCACCCAGGCCAGGGTGGCCTGGGCCGCCGTGGCCTCGGCCCAGCAGCGGGCGTCGGGTATGCC
Source organism: Caulobacter sp. Root1472 (assembly GCF_001426985.1). NCBI lineage: Bacteria > Pseudomonadati > Pseudomonadota > Alphaproteobacteria > Caulobacterales > Caulobacteraceae > Caulobacter > Caulobacter sp. Root1472. The sequence continues at coordinate 19,873 of NZ_LMFX01000039.1, forward strand.
TTGCGGCGCATAGGCGTTGGCCAGCCGCACGTGCTTGCCGTCGATCACCATGGCGTCGGCGCTCAGCACCCGCACGCGGTCGCCCAGGCCCGGCGGCGGGCTGATGGACGCCGGCGGGTCTGGCGTGCGCTGGCAAGCTGCGAGCGTGGCGACCGCCAGGGACAGGACGATAGGCTTTGCGCGGATCAACAGGTCACCCCCGATTTCGCGCTCAGGATAACGTGTTCTCGCCAGACCGGGAACCGGCCTAGGCCGGCGTGACCGCGCCGAACAACTGGTCGGCGAAAAGGTCCAGCGCCTTCTACGACAGGCTGGCGTTGTTGAGGATCACCACACTGGTCCGGTTGGCGAAGCGATGGCCCTACGGATCGCTTCGCGACCGTCTTCCCCCATAGGGGGAAGAGCCTCGCGCCTAAGGCTCCGCCCCTTACGGGGGCGGACAGACCGCGAAGCGGTCAGGTGGGGGCAAGTGGGGAGCCCCCAAAGCAAAAGGCCCCGGAGTTTCCTCCGGGGCCTTCGCTTGTCTTAGCCGAAGCTAGATCGTTCGAGACTACTCGACGATCTAGGCGCGCCAGAAACGCATGCGTTTCTGGCCACTAAGCATGGTCGAGAAAATCGTTATTCAACGATTTTCGCGACGACGCCGGCGCCGACGGTGCGGCC
>NZ_LMFX01000040.1:0-20115 GCF_001426985.1 Caulobacter sp. Root1472
CATCAAGACCAAGATCAAGCGCGCCGGCTGGGATGAAACCTTCCTGCTCTCACTCCTGGGTCATATGCGATAGCCCTGCCCTGTGGGGGAGGTGTCGGCGTAGCCGACGGAGGGGGGCGTGATCGAGAGCTCGCCACCGCCAGGATCTACCGCCCAAAGACTCCCCCCACCGATCGCTGCGCGATCGCCTCCCCCACAGGGGGAGGGTCCTAATCCACGTCCCATTCGAACGCCGGATCCAGCCACTCTCCCAGCCGCCCGTCCGGCCGCGCCAGGGCGAAGATCCGCGCCATTTCGTCGTCCGACAGGGCGAAGTCGAAGATGTCGAAGTTCTCGGCCAGGCGGGCCGGATTGCGGGTGCGGGGAATGGTGGCCACGCCCTGTTGGATCTGCCAGCGCAGGGTCACCTGGCCCGGAGTCTTGCCGTGGGCCTGGCCGATCGCGATCAGCACGGGATCGGTCGCCACCTTGCCCTGGGCCAGGGGCGACCAGGCGGTGAGCGTCGAGCCCATCGCCCGGGCCTTGGCGATCAGCGTCCTTTGCGACAGGTAGGGGTGGTACTCGACCTGGTTGGTGGCGATCGGCGCCTCCGAGGCCGTCTGGGCCTTGGCCATCAGGGCGGACGGGAAGTTCGACAGGCCGATGGCGCGGGTCAGGCCGCGGCCGTGGACGTCGTTCAGCGCCGCCAGGGTTTCCGACAGGGCCGGCTTCGGCTTGGGCCAGTGCAGCAGCAGGAGGTCGACCCGAGGGACCTTCAGGCGCTTGAGACTGGCCTCGACCGAGCGCTGCAGGTCGCCCTGGGCGAACTGGTCGACCCAGACCTTGGTGGTCAGGAAGACCTGGTCGCGCGGCACGCCGGTGGCCGCCAGCGCCGCCCCGACGTCCTGCTCGTTGCGATAGGCCTGGGCGGTGTCGATGTGGCGGTAGCCCAGCTCCAGGGCCTTCTCGACCATGGCCTGGGCGGCGCCGCCCTCCAGCTGCCAGGTGCCCAGGCCGATGACGGGCATGGCCACGTCGCCCGCGCGGAGGTCGGGGATGGTATGGGGCATCGCGGATCTCCGGGAGAGGGGCTCAGGCCGATATAGGCGCTCGGGGCCGTCGCGCCAGCCGCCGTTGCAGATGCTGCAGGCCGGTCAGGGCCAGGGTCACCGCGTAGAAGCCCGCGCCCATCAGCAGCATGGTCACCAGCACCGCGCCGTAGCCGCGCTTGCCCACGTCGAGAAACGGATAGGGATAGAAGCCGGTCGCCGCCCCGTGGACCAGCGACCAGGCGCCGTAGGCCAGGGGAAAGACCAGCGCTTTCCAGGCTGAGCGCCACCTGGCCGCCTCGCCCGGCGGGAAAGCCAGGAAGTCGACCAGGAACAGGGCCGGGGTCACCGTGTGCAGCAGGGTGTCGGCGAGCAGCTGCAGGCCGGTCGGCCGCCACAGCCCCGCGAGCAGGGTGTGGTAGATCCCGGCCGTGATGGCGATATAGACGCCGACCGCCACGCGGGTTCCGGCCCGCTGCGCCCACCGCCCCAGCGGCCGGTCGGCCGCCAGGACCGGGGCGGCCAGCAGGGTCCCCACCGCGATGTTGCTCAGCACCGTGAAGAAGCTCAGGAACTTGACGACCGCGTGGGCGGCCTCGGCCGGCGGGCGACCGTGGACCATCAGCCAGAACTGCACCGCCAGGCCCAGCCAGACCAGTCCCGCCGCCCCGCTTCGCCAGAGGACCTTCATGCCGTCTCCGCGTCATGGGCCTTGAGCAGCTTGCGCGGCGCCGTCGCCCGCCACCGGCGTTCGATCAGCCGCTCCACCGTGCCGGCCGCGACCCGCGAGAGGCGGATCAGGATATAGGGATAGTTCCTGTAGTGGTCGGTGACGAAGAAGGTGTCGGGTTCGGCCTCGATTAGCAGCTCGCGCTCGTCGAAACCGACGCCGGGGCAGATCAGGGTGTCGCCGTCGTCCCAGACGCGGGTCAGGAACTTGCCGTGCGCCTTCAGGCACGGATGGCCATAGGCCGTTCCGTCGGCGACGCCCGGCAGTTTGAAGGCGAAGGCGCGCACGTCCTCGAAGGTCATGGCCAAAGTCCTGGGTCGTCGCTCGTGGCCCGACTATAGGAGGAAGATGGACGCTGAAAACACTCCTCCGTCGTCGGCCCCCTCGCCTTCGGCCCAGGCGCCGACGGGCCTGGCCTCGCCGGTTCTGGTGCTGGGGGCCACCAGCCTGATCGGCGGCTTCATGCTGGCGCGGCTGAACGCCCAGGGGATCACGCCGATCTCGTTGAGCCGCCGTCCACCCAGCGACGACGTCTGCTGGGTGGACGGCGACCTGGCCGACCCGAACCTGGCCGACGAGTTGCCGCCGGTCGCCACGGTGTTCTCGCTGTCGCCGATCTGGCTGCTGCCCGGGGCCCTGCCAGCCCTCGAGGCCCGCGGCATGACCCGGCTGGTGGCGTTCTCCTCGACCAGCCGCTTCACCAAGCTGGAGTCGGCGGAACCCTCGGAGCGGGCGGTGGCCCGGTCGCTGGCCGAGTCCGAGGCCCGGGTCGAGGCGTTCTGCACCGAGCACGGCGTGGCCTGGACGATCCTGCGGCCCACCCTGATCTATGTCGAAGGCCGCGACGCCAATGTCAGCCGCCTGGCCGGCCTGATCCGCCGGTTCAAGGTGCTGCCGCTGTCCGGCCGCGGCGAAGGCCTGCGCCAGCCGGTGCACGCCGACGACCTGGCGGGAGGTGCGATCGCGGCGGCCGAGGCGCCGGCGGCGCGGGACAAGGCCTACGACTTGGTGGGCGGCGAGACCCTGACCTATCGGGTGATGGCCGAGCGGATCTATGCCGGCCTTGGCCGCCGGCCGATGATCCTGGCCCTACCCCCCTGGCTGTTCCGCCTGCTGCTGACCCTGGCCAAGCCGTTCTATCCCGGGGCCACCGCGACCATGGCCGACCGCATGGCCCAGGACCTGACCTTCGACGACGCCCCGGCCCGGCGGGATTTCGGCTGGGCGCCGCGGGATTTCCGGCCGCGGTTCTGAGGCGTCGCGGCGGGCGATCCGCTGGCCGTCTCAGGAGGCGACGGCCAGCGTCCGAACCCGTCGGTAGCTCAGTCCGTAATCCAGCAGGACCACCCCGCGCTCCAGCGCCTCGACCCCGTTCAACCGCATGTCCCTCAGACCCGCCGAGGCCTTCGGAAACAGCGACCGTCCCTCGCCCAGCAGCACCGGCGCGACCAGCAGCTCCAGCCGGTCCAGCGCGCCGGCCTCGATCATGCCGGCCATCAGCCGCCCGCCGCCGACCACCCAGACGTCGCCGTCGTCCAGGTCGCGCAGATGAGCGACCAGGGCCGGCAGGCCGTCGGTCCAGAACCGGGTCTTCTCGCGCACGCTGGAGCCGCGCCCCGAGGTCAGCACCAGGGCCCGCTTGCCGGCATAGGGCCAGCCGACCCCGAGGCTGGGGATCAGGTCATAGGTGCGTCGGCCCATCACCACCGTGCCGACCTGCTCGATGAACCGCTGGTAGCCGTGGTCCACCGAAACGAACGGCGCCAGGGTCGCAACGCTCCCGTCGAGGCCGGCCACATAGCCGTCCAGGCTGGCGGCGATCAGTCCGCGAATGACGGCCATGGCTCCCTCGAAATCCGGCGCGAAAGTCTGGTCGCCAGCATTTCAGAACATTTAGGGAACATCAAGTATCGCCCTGACGACGCTGGATTTTCTGAGTCTGATCAGACTCAGTCCGTCGGCCGCCGCTAGGGTTAACGGCCGATAACCATGTCCATCAACACACTATTTACTAGCTAGACTCATGATTCCGCTCAGTGTTTTTGACGGGAAGCGGACATGTCCTTCGGGCCTGAAACCATCATCCAGGGCGACTGCATCGAGGCGATGAACGCCCTGCCCGAAAAGTCCGTGGACCTGATCTTCGCCGATCCGCCCTATAACCTGCAGCTGGGCGGCGACCTGTTGCGGCCCGACAATTCCAAGGTCGACGCGGTCGACGACCACTGGGACCAGTTCGAGAGCTTCGCCGCCTACGACAAATTCACCCGCGAGTGGCTGAAGGCGGCCCGCCGGGTGCTGAAGGACGACGGCGCGATCTGGGTGATCGGCAGCTACCACAACATCTTCCGCGTCGGCGTGGCCGTGCAGGACCTGGGCTTCTGGATCCTCAACGACGTCATCTGGCGCAAGTCCAACCCGATGCCCAACTTCAAGGGCACCCGCTTCGCCAACGCCCACGAAACCCTGATCTGGGCTTCCAAGAGCCAGGGCGCCAAGCGCTACACCTTCAACTACGACGCCCTGAAGATGGCCAATGACGAGGTGCAGATGCGCTCGGACTGGACCATCCCGCTGTGCACCGGCGAGGAGCGCATCAAGGGCGCCGACGGAAACAAGGCCCACCCGACCCAGAAGCCCGAGGCCCTGCTCTACCGGGTGATCCTGTCGACGACCAAGCCGGGCGACGTGATCCTCGACCCGTTCTTCGGGGTCGGCACCACCGGCGCGGCCGCCAAGCGCCTGGGCCGCCGGTTCGTCGGCATCGAGCGCGAGGCCGAGTACATCGCCCACGCCAAGGAACGCATCGCCAAGGTGGTTCCGATCTCTCCGCAAGATCTGGATGTCATGGGCTCGAAGAGGGCCGAGCCGCGCGTGCCGTTCGGCACCATCGTCGAGGCCGGCCTGCTGCACCCGGGCGACACCCTCTACTGCGCCAAGGGCGCCCATGCGGCCAAGGTGCGCCCGGACGGCTCGATCTGCGTCGGCGACCTGTCGGGCTCGATCCACAAGGTCGGCGCCCTGGTGCAGTCGGCCCCGGCCTGCAACGGCTGGACCTACTGGCACTTCAAGACCGACAAGGGCCTGGCCCCGATCGACGTCCTGCGCAGCCAGGTGCGGGCGGGGATGAACTGACGCGCCTTGCGTCCTTCGAGGCTCGCCGTCGGCTCACACCTCAGGATGAGGAATTCAGTACAACGCTCCTCGTCCTGAGGCGCCCGCGCCAGCGGGCCTCGAAGGACGCAAGGCGCCCAGCGAACCCATCGCCGACCTCGCGGGTTAACCCCGCATGGAACAGCGCTGGCCCACCACCCTCTGGATCGTCCGCCATGGCCAGAGCGCCGGCAATGTCGCGCGCGACGCGGCCGACGCCGCGGGGCTTGGGCGGATCGACATCGCCGACCGCGACATGGACGTGGCGCTCAGTCCGCTGGGCGAGGAGCAGGCCAGCGCCCTGGGCCGCTGGCTGGCGTCGCTGCCGGAGGACGAGCGGCCGCGCACCCTGATGACCTCGCCCTATCGTCGGGCGATCCAGACCAGCCAACACATCCGCGACGCCGGCGGCATGGCCGCGCGAGACAGCAAGTTCTGCATCGACGAGCGGCTGCGCGAGAAGGAGTTCGGGATCCTGGACCGCCTGACCCGCCTGGGCATCGAGGCGCAGTTCCCAGAACAAGCCGAGTTCCGTCGCCTGCTGGGCAAGTTCTACCACCGGCCGCCGGGGGGCGAGAGCTGGTGCGACGTGATCCTGCGGCTGCGCAGCGTGCTCGACACCATCAGCCTGCACCACGGCGGCGACCGGGTGATGATCGTCGCCCACCAGGTGGTGGTGCTGTGCCTGCGCTACCTGCTGGAAAGCCTGACCGAGGACCAGATCCTGGCCATCGATCGCCAGGCCGACATCGCCAATTGCGGCGTCACGGAATACCGCTTCGACCCCGATTGCGGTCCGGACGGCGGGCTGAAGCTGGCTCGCTACAACTTCACCGCCCCGCTGGAAGACCAGGCCGCGCCGGTCACCGCCGAGCCTGACGCCAATGTGGCCGCCCGGTGAACGACCTCCTGGCGTTGGACAGGGCCTGGATGCACGCCCATCGTCTGCCCATGCCCGGCGACGGCGGCAAGGAGGCGCGCGGGCGGGTGCTGGTGGTCGGCGGCGGGCTGGAACTGGCCGGGGCGATACGGCTGGCGGGCGAGGCGGCGCTGCGAGCCGGGGCCGGCAAGCTGCAGTTGGCCGCGCCGGAAAACGCGATCGTCGCCCTGACCGTGGCCGTGCCCGAGGCCCGGGTCTTCGCCCTGCCCCAGACCACGGACGGCCGACCCACGGCGGACGGCGCCCGGATCCTGGCCGAACACGTGGAAGCCTGCGACGCCCTGCTGATCGGTCCGGGCATGATGCGCGACGACGAGGGCATGGCCCGCGCCCTGCTCGACCTGTCTCCGGTCCAGCCGACGGTGCTGGACGCCGGGGCCCTGAGCGCGCTGCCTGCGGCGCCGCCGGTGGCGGGCGGCCTGGTCCTGACGCCGCATTCCGGCGAGATGGCCAAGCTGCTCAAGCGGGAAAAGGCCGAGATCGAGGCCGATCCCCTGGCCGCCGCGCGCGAGGCCGCCGAACGGTTCGAAGCGGTGATCGTGATGAAGGGCGCCCGCACCCACGTGGTGGGGCCGGACGGCGCGGCCGGCCTCTATGCCGGCGGCGGGGTGGGGCTGGGCGTTTCCGGCTCGGGCGACGTGCTGGGCGGGGTGATCGCCGGCCTGCTGGCGCGCGGCGTCCCGCCGTTCGAGGCCGCGGCCTGGGGCGTCTTCCTGCACGGCGAGGCGGGGGCGCGGCTCAGCAAGAGCGTCGGGACGCTGGGCTTCCTGGCGCGCGAGATCGCGGGCGAGATCCCGGCGGTGATGGACAAATTTCTTTAAACCCGCTCATCCCGGCGAATGCCGGGATCCAGATGGAATAGCGGTGTCGTGGGCTCCATGAGCGCGGCGCTGATCCAATCAGCTCGAGCGCCTTGGGATCTGGGTCCCGGCATTCGCCGGGATGAGCGGGTTTGGGGCTCAGACCAACCGATCGCGTCCTGCCTTCGCCGCCTTCAGGAACACGCTGGGCAGCGCCGCCAGCCCATCCGGCGCGGTCCAGACGAAATCCCCCTCGCCGTTGCTCTCGGCCCGCAGCACCCTCAGGGTCAGGGAAAAGTGGGTGAAGACGTGGTCGACCGTGCCGAGGTCCCGCCAGGCGCCGGCGACCGGAGCGACCTCGGTGGCCTCGGCGTCGCTCCACGGACGATCCCGCCAGTCGCTGGTCGGCAGGCCGAGCATGCCGCCGAGCAGCCCCTTGGGCGGCCGGCGGACCAGGGCGGTCACTTCGCCGCGAGTCAGCACATAGGCCACACCATGGCGGTGCGGCCTGTCCGCCTTCTTCAATTTGCGGGGATAGGTCTCCGGCGCGCCCGTCCTGAAGCCCTCGCACCACGGCCGGACCGGGCAGCGGTCGCACAGCGGCTGCTTGGGCCGACAGACCGTCGCCCCCAGGTCCATCAGCGCCTGGGCCCAGTCGCCAGGACGGTCAGCGGTGACCAGGTCGCCGGCCAGGCGCTTCAGCTCCGGCTTGGCGTCGGGCACCGGGTCCTCGACCGCGAACAGCCGGGCCATCACCCGCTCGACATTGCCGTCGACGACATTGGCCGGACGGTCGAAGGCGATGGCGGCCACGGCGGCGGCGGTGTAGGCGCCCACGCCGGGCAGGGCCCGCAAGGCCTCCTCGGTGTCGGGAAAGACCCCGCCGTGCTCGGCCGCCACCGCCCGGGCGCAGGCCAGCAGGTTGCGGGCCCGGGCGTAGTAGCCGAGGCCGGCCCAGGCGGCCATCAGTTCCCCGTCCTCCACCGCCGCCAGGTCCGAGACCGTCGGCCAGCGCTGGGTGAAGCTCAGGAAATAGGGCGCGGCGTGCGGCACGGTGGTCTGCTGCAGCATCACCTCCGACAGCCAGACGCGGTAGGGGTCCGACCGCGCCCCGGCCTTGCCGGCCGCCGGCCCGGTGCGCCATGGCAGGTCCCGCGCCTGGGCGTCGTACCAGGCCAGCAGGGCGGCGCGGAGGGCGGGGATGTCGAGCATGATGTTCGTATGGCAGACCACGCCCGAGCCTGTCATCCCGGATGGGACGTCCCTCTGGCGGGGACAGGCCCATGGGCCTGTCCCCAACCGCAAACTCGGACGACGGCATTGGGACCATCCCTCGCCTCTGCTAACCTCCCCCCATGCGCCGTCGCCCCCTGCCCACCGCGGAAGAAGCCCTCGAGATCCTCAAGCGCCGTCGCACGCGTCCGCAGCGGCGACCACCGCCGCCCGCCGGCAAGTCGCTGGCCCCGCTGATCAAGCAGCTGGACGAGAAATTCGGCCAGGGCCCCGCCGTGCTGCAGGCCCGCTGGCGCGAGATCGTCGGCGAGACCCTGGCGCGCCGCACCGAGCCCGTCCGCGTGATCAAGAGCCGCACCGGCGAAGGCGGCACGCTGGAGCTGCGGGTCGACGGGCCCGTGGCCTCGCTGATCCAGCACCAGGCGCCGCAGATCACCCAGCGCCTGGACCTGCTGCTGGGCAAGGGGACGGTGACCAAGCTGCGCATCGTCCAAGGCCCCGTGAAGGCCCAGGCCGCGCCGGTCGTCGCCCGCCCCCGCCGCAGGCCGCCGCTGGACGCCGCCCAGGAGCGCGACCTGGCCGACAGCCTGGCCAACCAGCCGGTCGGCGGCCTGAAGGACGCCCTGCTAAAGCTGGGCCGAGGCGTGCTGCGCGATCCCCGCTGACCGGCGTCTCTAGATTGACAACCAGACGTCCGATAGGCTGATGCGACGCCTTATCCGCGCCCTTTTCACGCGACTAAAGAATCGCGCTTAACTTCACTGTTCACGCCTCTTCCAGGGAAGATCACATGCGTCCGCTGACCCGCCGGCTTCTGACCGCCGTCGCCCTCACCGCCTCTCTGGGCGTCGCGCTCGCCGGCTGCGACAAGAAAGATTCGGTGTCCGCCGACGACATGTCGCTGGGCAACGCCAACGCCAAGGTCACCGTCGTCGAGTACGCCTCGGCTTCCTGCATCCACTGCGGCCGCTGGAACAACGAGGTCTTCCCGGCCTTCAAGACCAAGTACATCGACACCGGCCGGGTGCACTACGTCTACCGCGAGTTCCTGACCGAGCCGGTGCAGGTGGCCTCCGCCTCGTTCCTGATGGCCCGCTGCGCCGGCAAGGATAAATATTTCTCGGTGCTGGACTCGGTCTATCACTCGCAGGAAGAAATGTTCACGACCGGCGACTATCGCGGCGTGCTGCTGCGCATCGCCCAGTCGGCCGGCATGGACGAGGCCCAGTTCACCAGCTGCGTCACCGACGAGAAGGCGCTCAAGGCCCTGAACGCCCGGGTCGAGAAGTACCAGGCCGACGCCAAGATCACCGGCACCCCGACCTTCATCATCAACGGCAAGAAGGCCGGCGGCGACGACGGCGGCGAGCAGTCGATGGCCCAGCTGGACGCCGCGATCGCCGCGGCCGAGGCGGCCGCGAAATGATCCTCGACCGGCGCGCCCTGATCGGAACGGGCCTTCCCGTCTTGGGAGCGGCGGCTTCAGGCCTGGTCCTGACCGCCGCGCCGACGATCGCGCGCGCCGCGCCGCTGCCGCCGGCCGAGGGCGACATGGTCCTGGGCTCGCCCAAGGCCAAGGTGCAGGTGGTGGAGTACGCCTCGCTGTCCTGCACCCACTGCGCCCACTGGAACAACGAGGTGTTTTCCGTCTTCAAGACCCGGTTCATCGACACGGGCAAGGTTCGCTACGTGTTCCGCGAGTTCCTGACCGAACCGACCCAGTTCGCCGCCGCCGGCTACCTGCTGGCCCGGCGGGTGGGGCCGGCCCGCTATTTCCAGGTGATCGACGCGGTCTTCAAGCAGCAGGCGGCGATCTTCGAGAGCCAGGACCTGTGGGGCGGCCTGCTGAAGATCGGCAAGAGCTTTGGCCTGACCGAAGAACAGTTCACCGCCGCCCTGCAGGACAAGGCCGGGCTGGACGCCATCAACGCCCGGGTCGACAAGGCCGCCGAGCGCGACAAGGTCCAGTTCACCCCGACCTTCTTCGTCAACGGCCAGCGCTACGAAGGCGGCCTGCCGATCGAGACCTTCGCCGGCGCGATCGCCAAGGCGGCGCAAACCAAGCCCGGCAAGGGCTGAGGGGCGGGCGCGCGCCGTGCAATTCCAGCGCCTGCGCCTTTCGGGATTCAAGTCCTTCGTCGAGCCGACCGAGTTCCGGATCGAGCCGGGCCTGACGGGGATCGTCGGCCCGAACGGCTGCGGCAAGTCCAACCTGCTGGAAGCCCTGCGCTGGGTGATGGGCGCCAACTCGGCCAAGGCCATGCGCGCGGGCGGCATGGACGACGTGATCTTCGCCGGCAGCGGCGCCCGCCCGGCCCGTAACCACGCCGACGTCACCCTGACCATCGACAACGCCGACCGCACGGCGCCGGCCCAGTTCAATGACGATCCGGTGCTGGAGGTCGTGCGCCGCATCGACCGCGGCGAGGGCTCGACCTACCGGATCAACGGCCGCGAGGTGCGGGCGCGCGACGTCCAGCTGCTGTTCGCCGACGCCTCGACCGGCGCCAACTCGCCGGCCCTGGTTCGCCAGGGCCAGATCAGCGAGCTGATCGGCGCCAAGCCGCAGAACCGCCGCCGCATCCTGGAAGAGGCGGCTGGGGTCTCGGGCCTGCACACCCGCCGCCACGAGGCCGAGCTGCGGCTGCGCGCCGCCGAGGCCAATCTCTCGCGGCTGGAGGACGTGGCCCGCGAGCTGGAGACGGCGCTGGGCCGCTTGCGCCGCGAGGCTCGCCAGGCCGAAAAATACAAGCGGCTGTCGGCCGAGATCCGCGCCGTGCAGGGGGCGGTGCTCTACACGCGCTGGACCGAGGCCCGCGACACCCTCAACCGCACCCAGGGCGAGGCCACCGAGGCCGCCCGCGCCGTCGAAGACACCGCCCGCGCCGCCGCCGCCGCCCAGACCGCGATCCTGGCGGCCGAGACCGCCATGCCGCCGCTGCGCGAGGAGGCCTCGATCGCCCAGGCGATCCTGGGCCAGCTGGCCATCCAGAAGGACCGGGCCGAGCGCGAGGCCGAGGCCGCCCAGGCCGAGTTCGAGCGGCTGTCGGCCGACCTGACCCGCATCGACGACGACCGGGCCCGCGAGGCGCAAGGGCTGCAGGACGCCGTCCAGGCCCTGGCGCGGGCCGAGGTCGAGCTGACCGAACTGCGCGCCCAGATCGCCGCGGCCCCTGCGCGTGGGCCGGAACTGGCCGCCGCCGCCAAGGCCGCCGAGGAGCAGCGGGCCAAGGCTGACACCGAGGTCGAGCAGCTGGCCGCCCGCGTCGCCGCCGAGGACGCCCGGGCTCGCGCCGCCGCCCAGCGCCTGGCCGAGGCCGAGAGCCGCCTGGCCCGCACGATCCGGGCCCTGGACCAGGCCAAGGCCGAGCGCGCCGCCGTCGGCCCCGTGGTCGACCCGGCCGCCGCCGAGGCCCGCCAGCGCTTCGCCAACGCCGAGGCGGGACTGGCGTCAGCCCGGCAGGCTCTTGAGGACGCGGAAGCGCTTCGGGTCAAGGCCGCCGCCGCCGAGGCCCAGGCCCGCGACCTGGCCCGCAAGGTCGAGGACCAGTTGGGCCGGCTGCGCACCGAGGCCCGGGGCCTGGCCCAGCTGACCGCCCCGCGCGCCAAGAGCGGCTTCTCGCCGGCCCTCGACGCGGTGACCCCCGACAAGGGTTACGGCGCGGCCCTGGCCGCCGCCCTCGGTGACGACCTGGAGGCGGCGCTGGATCCCCGCGCCCCGTCGTTCTGGGCGGGCGGCGAACCGAAACCCGTGGCCTGGCCCGACGGCGCCCAGCCGCTGGCCCCGCTGATCAAGGCTCCACCGGAGTTGGCGGCCCGCCTGTCGCACGTGGCCGTGGTCGAGCGGGCCGACGGCGACCGCCTGGCCAAGGGCCTGCCGGTCGGGGCGCGGCTGGTCTCGAAGGAAGGCGACCTGTGGCGCTGGGACGGTTTCACGGCCCGGGCCGACGCCCCCAAGCCCGCCGCGGTCCGGTTGGAGCAGCGCACCCGCCTGGCCGAGGTCGAGGCCGAGATCGACCAGGTCGCCCCACGCGCCGAGGCCGCGGCCGCCGCCCTGAAGACCGCCGCCGACGCTCTGCGGGTTGCCGAAGAGACGCTGCGCGACAAGCGCCGCGGTCCGCCCGAGGCCGAGCGCCTGCTGACGGGCGCTCGCGAGCAGGTGGCCCGCTACGAGCGGGAGTCCGCCCAGCGCGAGGCCCGCGCCCAGTCGCTGGACGACACCATCGCCCGTTTCGAGGCCGAGCGGGTCGAGGCCGAGGCCGCCCTGACCGCCGTCCGCGCCGAGAGCGCCGGGGTCGAGAGCGCCGAGGACCTGGCCCCGCGCCTGGCCGCCGCCCGCCAGGCCGCCACCGCCGCCCGCGAAGCCGCCGCCGCCGCCCGCTCGGCCCTGGACCAGGAGACGCGCGAGACCGCCGGCCGCGCCCGCCGCCTGGAGAGCCTGGAGCGTGACCACGCCGACTGGGCCAAGCGCCGCGAGGCCTCAGCTCGGCGCGAGACCAGCCTGGAGGCCGATCGGATCAAGGCCGCCGCCGCCCTGGAGGCCGCCCGCGAGGCGCCGACCGTGCTGGCCGGCAAGCTGATGGTCATCGTCGAGCAGTTCGCGGCCGCCGAGGATCGCCGCGCCAAGGCCTCCGACGCCCTGGAGGCCGCCGAGACCGCCCGGCTCAACGCCGATCGCGCGGCCCGCGCGGCCGAACAGGCCGCCTCGGAGGCCCGCGAGAAGCGCGCCGGCCTGGTGGCCACCTTGGACGCGGCCCGCGACCGCTTCGCCGAGGTGGCCGGGGCGATCCGCGAACAGGCCCGCATGGAGCCGGAGGAGCTGGGCCGCCACGTGGCCGGCGAGGCCGTGGCCGTGCCCAAGGACGCCGCCGGGGTCGAGGCTCACCTGTTCGCGCTGGAGCGTGAGCGGGACGCGATCGGTCCGGTGAACCTGCGCGCCGAGGAGGAGGCCAACGAATACGCCGCGCGGCTGGAGACCATGCGCACCGAACGGGCCGACCTGTCGGGCGCGGTGGGCAAGCTGCGAGCCGGCATCGAGGAGTTGAACGCCGAGGGCCGCGAGCGCCTGCTGGCGGCGTTCGACGTGATCAACGCCAACTTCCAGACGCTCTTCCAGGCCCTGTTCGGCGGCGGCCAGGCCGAGCTGAAGCTGATCGAGAGCGACGACCCGCTGGAAGCCGGGCTGGAGATCTTCGCCTGCCCGCCCGGCAAGCGCATGGCCAGCATGAGCCTGATGAGCGGCGGCGAGCAGGCCCTGACGGCCAGCGCCCTGATCTTCGGCGTCTTCCTGGCCAATCCGGCCCCGATCTGCGTGCTGGACGAGGTGGACGCCCCGCTGGATGACGCCAATGTCGACCGCTACTGCAACATGCTGGACGAGATGCGCCGGCGCACCCGGACACGGTTCATCGCCATCACCCACAACCCGGTGACCATGAGCCGGATGGACCGCCTGTTCGGCGTGACCATGGCCGAGCGCGGGGTCAGCCAGCTGGTCAGCGTCGACCTGTCGACGGCGGAGCAACTGGTGGCGGCGCAGTAACTCACTGACTTGCCCCCACCTGACGGCTTCGCCGTCTGTCCGCTCCCATAGGGGGCGGAGCCTTGCGCTTAGGCTCTTCCCCCTCTGGGGGAAGACGGTCGCGAAGCGACCCGTAGGGGGCAAGTGCTAGCCGCCGAAAAGCCCCACCACCGCGTGCCGCAGCGGGTTCGCCGGGTCGCTCAGCAGCTTCACCGCCATGGCGCAGGACATCATCACCAGCAGCGGCCGGATCAGCCGGGCCCCGAACCGCATGGCCAGGCGCGAGCCGATCTGCGCGCCGATGAACGCGCCGGCCGCCATGGCCAGGCCGATCGGCCAGACCACAACCCCCTTCAGGATGAACAGCGACAGGCTGCCCAGATTCGAGGCCGCATTGGCCAGCTTGGTGTGGGCCGTGGCCTTCAGCGCGCCGTAGCCCAGCAGGGTGACGATGGCCACCATGTAGAAGGCCCCCGCCCCGGGTCCGAAGATCCCGTCATAGAAGCCGATCAGTGGCGTCACGCAAAAGGCGAAAACCGGCAGGGTCAGGCGGGGATGGACGTCCTCGCCCTTCAGCCCCTTCGAGAAGCCGAAATAGAGGGCGATGACGATCAGCAGCACCGGCACCAGCGCCGCCAGCACGCGCGGCGACAGCAGGCTGGCGCACAGGGCGCCGCAGAGGCCGGCGACCGCGGCCGTCCCGGCGACCGGCAGGGCGGTCTTCCAGTCGATCAGACCCCGCCTTGCAAAGGCGCTGGTGGAGGAGATGGCGCTGACCGCGCCCTGCAGCTTGTTGGTGCCCAGGGCCGCGACGGGGTTCATGCCGGTCAGCAGCAGGGCCGGGACGGTCAGCAGGCCGCCGCCGCCGGCGATGGCGTCGAACGCCCCGGCGACCATGGCCACGGCGAACATGATGGCCAGCAGGGCGAAATCGACGTGCATCCAGCTCAAGCCCCCGCGCGATCCGCCCTCATACGGGCCGGAACCGCGCGATGGAACGAGTATCGATGATTACTTCTGGCGCGCCTTGCGGGCGGCGTACTTGGCGTCGCGAGCGGCCTTTTGCTCGGCGGCGGTCAGGGCCTTGCGCTCCTTGCGCTCGGCGCGCTTCTCGGCGAGGGCGGCCTCTTCGCGGGCCAGGATTTCCTGGCGGGCGGCTTCCTTGATCGCGGCGCGCTCGGCGCGGACCCGTTCCAGCTCGGCTTCGCGCTCGGCGTGGCGCTGCTCGAAGTTGGGGTCCTGAACGGTGGGCTTCACCTTCATCTTGGCCAGCATGGCCTTCTTGGCTTCGGCTGCGGCGGTGATGCGATCGGCGAAGCCGGTGTTCTTCAGGTGCGACATGAATCTTCTGGTTGGTGGAAAGTGCGCTCCTAAGACCCCAAAACGCCGGAAAAAGCAATTGGTGATCCCCGGCGCGACCATTCGCGCCGGGAAGTTTCGAGCGTCACTTCTCGATTCGATAGACCGTGTAGCTGTGCGGCGCGACCGCGGCGGCGAACTCGGTGCGGGCCGGCACGCCCTGGCGCCGCCAGGCGTCGGCCTTGCCGTCGGGGGCCTTGGCCTCGACCAGCTTGCCCGTGGCCATGTCGCGCAGTTTCACCCCCGCGCCCAGCAGCGACAGGTTCACGTCGGTGTCGTCGTCGCGGAACGACTGCACCACGAAGGTTCCGTTGTCGTAGGCGAACAGGCTGACCCGGTCGGGCGCATCCAACCGCACCGGAAAGTCGCGCTGCAGGTAGCGCTTGATCTCGGTCGTCACGCCCTGGGGCAGGTTGTAGAGGTCGCCCGGGTTCTCGGGCATGGTGATCACGTAGAGCACCCCGCCGCCGTAACGGTTCATCAGCAGGATCGGGAAGCCCTTAGCGTTGGCCACGCCGCGGATGATCCCCCAGCTGTCGTTGGTGTAGAAGGCCAGTTCCGGGAACAGCACCGGCGGATTGTCGCGTTTGGGATCGTTCAGGCTCTCGCCATTGCCCGCGCCGTAGCCGTTCAGGAAGTCGTGCAGGGCCACCTTGCGGCCGGTGTCGCGCACCTCGAGGATGTCCTCGATGCCCTTGCCCTGCAGCGCGTTCAGCAGGCCCGAGGTGATGAACACCGTCTTGCCGGCCAGCAGGTTGCCCTTGATCTCCTCGACGATCTTCGGGTCCCTGGCCGCCGCCTGGGTCAGCAGGGCCACGTCCGCGTTCTTGGGGAAGTTGGGCGACAGCTCGATCGGTATGCCGATATTGCCCAGATAGTTGTGCAGGAAGTCGTCGCCTGACGACTGGTAGGGCTTGTAGCTGGCGATCCCGATCGGATTGCCCAGCAGGCCCAGGTCCTTGTCGATCTTCTCCAGCGACCAGCCCGCCGCGCGGCCCCAGCCGGGGCCGGGATCCCCCGCCTGGCCCGAGGGCTTGTAGCTGGCGACCATGGCCTTCCAGTCGAAGCTGGTGGCCTTGTCCTTCCACGGGCGCTCGCCCGGCTCGACGGCCTTGGCCTCGTTCATCGGCCGCCAGTTGAACAGGGTGATCTCCGGCGCCTTGGCCAGCAGGGTGTCCCACAGCTGCTCGGCGTAGCGGTCGACATAGAGGGTCGAGAAGGTGTCGACCCAGCCGCCGCCGTTGCCCTTGCCGCCGTTGGAGCCTTTGGGGCGGATGTTGTCGTAGTAGCGGACGATCGAATAGCTCTCGTACTGCTGCAGCAGCTGGTCGGTGACCACCGGGTCGCGGGTCTCGGTGCCGGTATAGATGCCGTCGAACATCTGCGACTGCTTCTCCAGGTCGTAGCCCGTGCCCTGGAAGTGCTCGTACCAGTTGGGGTACTTGATGATCATCCGGACCTTGGGATTGACCGCCTTGGCCGGGCCCAGGACCAGGTCCTGGCTGACCTTGCGCATGGTCTCCAGCCGGTACTGGCTCCACGACCGGTCGCCCTTGGCGGCGATGTCGGCCGGGCTTTTGGAGGTGTAGAAGAAGAAGTCGTCGAGGATCACCTCGTCGAAATGCTTGGCCGCCACGCGCACGGCCTTCTCGCACTCGGCCCGGTGGGCGGGGTTCTCGTAGTCGAAGGTGCCGAACTGCCCGCCCTCGCCGCCGGTCGCCAGGGTGATCCCGCCGGCCACCGTGATCCCGCGTTCCTCGAACCAGCCCTTGACGCGCTCGATCTCCGTGTCGGTGGCGAAGTTGCTGCTGCGGTAGACTTCCAGATACACCTTGTCGAAGTGCAGCTGGCGGCTGGCGCGCTCGAACTCGCGGTCGAAGGTGGCCTTGTCGGCCAGTTCCTTGGCGTTGTTGACGGCGATGTAGATCGCCGCATGGAAGTTCCTGTAGGCCGGCAGGGGCTGCGGCTTGACGGCCGGGGCGGCCTGGGCGCCGGACGAAAGGGCGGCCGGCGCGAGGAGCGCGCACAGCGCCGCGGCGCCGAGCAGGGTGCGGGTTACGCGGATCATGACTGGTTTCTTCCCTCGATGAACCCGCCGGCGCGTCGAGGCGTCCGATCATGGTTGCGGTACCATAGGGTTGGCGCGAGCGGCGAGGCGAGGGAAATCTGCAAACCGCGCCCAAACGGAGGCGACGACGCCCGGTTCCGCGACGGAACGCCTCGCCGGAAACCGTCCGCGATCACGTAAGGGCGCGATGATTCCGACGCGCGGCTCGAAAATCTCCAAAAACCCTTACAAAACGGCCACTTGATAGGATACCGCCCAACCTTGACGCACCGCAGCGCGCCCTATAGGTTCCGCCGCGATCAAGCCGGCCGGAAAACCGCCTCTTTTGGGGCGGCCGCGGGCGTTATCGGACCTGACCGCTTCCCATGCCCAAGGCCGACGAACCGAACGACAAGGCCCCGCAAAGCCTCGACGCTCGGATCGCCGCTTTCGAGGCGCGGAAGGCGGCGGAAGCGCCGAAGCGCGCCGAGCACGAGAAATCGTCCCAGGACGGCTATCGTCTTCTGGCGGATCTGATCGGGGGCGTCCTGGTGGGGCTCGGCTTCGGCTGGCTGCTCGACCGCTACGCCGGCACGGGGCCCTGGGGCATGGTCGGCGGTCTGCTGATCGGCATGGGGTCTTCGATCTACATCGTCGTCCGCAAGGCGACAAAACTGAGCGCGCAGGCGTCGGCCAGGTCCGCCAAGGACGTAACCGACGGAGACACGGGAGGCGGGTCTACCGCCCCCAAGCAGAAGAGAGACTAGGGCCTTGGCCACGCCGATCGACCCGATGCACCAGTTCATGATCCAGAAGATCGTGGAGCTGCCGTCCTTTACTGTCCCGGGCCTGGGCGCGATCGACCTGTCGATCACCAACTCGATCGCCGCCATGCTGTTGTCGGCGTTCCTGATCGTCACCTTCTACGCCTTCGCCGGCAAGGGCGCGGTCGTTCCGGGCCGCCTGCAGACCGTGGGCGAGATGCTCTATGGGATCGCCGACGGCCTGACGAGCTCGATCATCGGCCACGACGGCAAGAAGTACCTGCCCTTCGTCTTCACCCTGTTCGCCTTCGTGCTGTTCGCCAACCTGCAAGGCATGCTGTTCGGCTGGACCGGCAACTTCCTGGGCTTCACCTCGACCTCGCAGCTGGCCGTGACCCTGACCCTGGGCATGATGGTCATCCTGACGGTGATCGGCGTCGGCTTCGCCAAGAACGGCTTCAAGTTCTTCAAGCTGTTCGCCCCGTCGGGCGTGCCGCCGGTGCTCTACATCATCTTGGTGCCGATCGAGATCATCTCGTTCCTGATCCGTCCGGTCACCCTGGCCCTTCGTCTGTTCGGCAACATGCTGGGCGGCCACGTGGTGCTGAAGATCTTCGCGACCTTCGTGGCCATCCTG
The DNA here is from genome assembly GCF_001426985.1 of Caulobacter sp. Root1472. Classification (NCBI taxonomy): domain Bacteria; kingdom Pseudomonadati; phylum Pseudomonadota; class Alphaproteobacteria; order Caulobacterales; family Caulobacteraceae; genus Caulobacter; species Caulobacter sp. Root1472. The sequence goes on from NZ_LMFX01000040.1 coordinate 18,213, forward strand.
CTGGCCATGGCCCCGGCCTACTGGCTGGTGGGCCTGCTGTCGCTGACCTCCGTCGTCGCCCTGACGGCCCTAGAGTTCATGGTGGCCTTCCTTCAGGCCTTCGTGTTCGCGGTGCTCACCTGCGTCTATCTGAACGACGTCGTGCACCTCGACAGCCACTGATCAACCCTTAGTCTTCCAACCAACACACCACTTCCCAAGGAGTCTCAATCATGGACGCTTCCGCCGCTAAGTTCATCGGCGCCGGCCTGGCTATGCTCGGCATGATCGGCGCGGGCATCGGCCTGGGCATCATGTTCGGCAACTACTTCCAAGGCGCCCTGCGCAACCCGACCGCGGCCGCTCAAGAGCGTCCGATGCTGTTCCTGGGCATGGCCCTGACCGAAGCCCTGGGCATCTTCGCCCTGGTCATCGCCTTCCTGATCCTGTTCTCGAAGTAAAACCCTGGGGCGCGGTCGGTCCCGAGGATCGACGGCGCCCCGGACTCGTTCTTCGAGCCTTCTCGGCGTTCGAGAAGGCTCCAAATCTTGAGAGGCTTCTTCGCCCATGGCGACGGAACATCACGGCACGGTCGAATCGACTGAGCCCCCCCACGGGCAGGAAAGCGGCGGGCTTCCCCAGCTGCAGTTCCAGCACTGGGGCGGCCAGATCGTCTGGCTGCTGCTCATCTTCGCCGTTCTCTACGCGGTGCTGTCCAAGGCGCTTCTGCCCCGGGTCAGCGGCGCGATCGAGACCCGCGGCGCCAAGATCGCCGGCGACATCGCCGACGCCCGTCGCCTGAAGGACGAGGCCGAGGTGCAGGCCCGCGCGGCCGCGGCCGAAGTGGCCGAGGCCCGCGCCAAGGCCCAGAAGACCGCGGCGGACGCCAAGGCCAAGGCTTCGGCCGAAGCCGCCGAGCGTCAGGCCACGGAAGAGGCCGCGCTGGCCGAAAAGCTGGCCGCCGCCGAGGGCCGCATCCAGGCCGCCCGCGACGAGGCCATGGGCCACGTCCGCGCGGTGGCTTCGGAAACGGCCGGGGCCATCGTCGAGAAGCTGACGGGCAAGGCGGCTTCGGCCGCCGAGCTCGCCGCCTCGCTGGCCTAGGGAGAGACGACGATGGAACACGAAGCCCTCTTCGATCTCGCCAATCCCGAGCTGTGGGTCCTGATCGGCCTGGCCCTGTTCATCGGCCTGCTGGTCGTGCTCAAGGTCCTGCCGGGCGCGCTGTTCGGCGCGCTGGACGCCCACGCGGCCAAGATCAAGGCCGAACTCGACGAAGCCCAGCAACTGCGGGAAGAGGCCCAGGCCCTGCTCGCGGACGTGAAGGCCCAGCGGGAAGAAGCCGAGCGTCAGGCCGCCGGCATGCTGGAAGCCGCCAAGGCCGACGCCGCTCTGATCGCGTCCGAGGCCAAGGCCCGGCTCGAGGAGCAGATCACCCGCCGTGCCGAAATGGCCGAGCGCAAGATCGCCCAGGCCGAGGCCCAGGCCGCCGCCGACGTCAAGTCGGCCGCTGTCGACCTGGCCGCCCAGGCCGCCGAGCAGATCCTGGTCGCCCGTCTCGCGACCGGCGCCTCGGACGGCCTCGTCGACGCGGCGATCGCCCAGGTCGGCGCGAAGCTGCAATAGCGGTTTTCGGATCGGCAAACATCAAGGGCGCGCTCCTCGCGGAGCGCGCCTTTTTTGTTTGGATCACCTCCCAGATCCTCCCCCCGTGGGGGAGGCGATCGCGCAGCGATCGGTGGGGGGAGTTTTGGGGTCGAAGATCGGGATCAGGCCGCCGGCCGATCACTCCCCCCTCCGTCGGCTTCGCCGACACCTCCCCCACAGGGGCAGGGGAATCGCATATGGATTTTTGGTCCGAACGGGATTCTGAGGGTGTCTCCTTGTGAGAGGGAGACGGTCGGATGGAGACGTTCGCGGCTTG
>NZ_LMFX01000041.1:0-21300 GCF_001426985.1 Caulobacter sp. Root1472
TCACAACCCTCAACGAAGCGGCTCAACTCCACCTCCCGACTGCTACTCCAGCATCAGGATTCTAGCCGATTTGGCGGTGTTTTCACACAGCCTCGGTCCGAAGGTGTCGCGCGGGTGCGCGCCGACTGGCTGGGACCACGCCCCATCGCGCTCGGCAAGGTGGCCGGAGCTTCGCGCGGCGACTGGTATAACGTAGGGCGGGACAAGCCGATCAACCTCACCAGCGCCTTGCCCAGCCGCCCCGACAGCATCGCGATCGTTGGTCACGCCGCGATGCTGGCCCTCGCGCAGGGGCGGGTCTGGCGGATCGGCGTCAGCGGCAGGGCCACGCAGACCGACCTGAGGGCCTCGGCCTGGCTGCGCCCCTCCGCCGTCGCCGCCGGAATTCGACAAAGGTCGGCGGTCTTGCGCGCCAAGAGCCCGTGGCTGCTCACTGACTCTGGGATCGGAGATCTGGCCGGCCACCTCGTCAGGCTTCCACCGGATGCTAAACCCCTTGCGGTCACCCGCCTGGGTGCGGTCTTCGAGTCCCGCGCGCCCAGCGGTGTGGCGACGATCGGCATCGTCGAGCAGGGCCGGCAACGAGCCCTGATCACGGTCAACGCCGACCTGGCCAAGCTCGACCAGGGCGTGGTGCGCGTTATCGAAAGCCGCGCGGCCAACGGCCAGATGCTCAAGAGCTGGGTGCTTCTGCCGCCAGCCTGGCGTCCTGGCCAAAAGCCGCCCCTGATCGTGGTGCCCTATCCGGGTTCGGCGCCGCAGACCTTTCCCTATCGGTTCACGCTGAGAACCAATAACCTGACTCCCAGTGCGCCCCTGCTCGCCGCCCAGGGCTACGCCGTGCTGGTTCCGGCCTTGCCACGCGATCGCAGCCGCGGCGAACCGGGCGAAGGCCTGGCCGACGAGATCCTGGCCGTCGTCGACGCGGTCCTCGCCCAGGGCTTGGCCGATCCTGACCGGCTGGCGCTGTGGGGACACAGCTTTGGCGGCTATGCGGCGCTGGTCACCGCGACCCACACCCACCGGTTCAAAGCGATCATCGCCCAGGCCGCGCCGTCCGATTTCGTGGCCAACTGGGCCTCGACGGATCCGTATATGCTCACCGCGTCGGACGGCGGCGGCCCGACGCCCAACCAGATGGGTTTCAACGAGACCGGTCAGGGCGGCCTGAAAGGTCCGCCGTGGCGAGACCCCGAGCGCTACCGACGCAACAGCCCGCTGTTCCAGGCCGACAGGGTCACCACGCCGATCATGCTGATTCACGGCGACCAGGACTATGTCGCCCTGGCCCAGGGGCAGGCGATGTTCAATGCCCTCTACCGCCAGAACAAGGACGCCACCCTGCTGACCCTGTTTGGCGAACGTCACCTGCCGGCCAGCCCGGCCAATCTGCGCGCCATCTACGCCGAGGTTCTGCCCTGGCTGGCCGACAGGTTGGAGGCGCCGTCCACGCCGGCGGCCGCCGAAGGCGACCGACCCTCCCAGTGACGCACATAGGCCTCCAGGGCGATCGTCTCGAACAGGCGGGGATAGTCGCCCTGGTGGATCAGTCTGTCCGGATCGAGCATCGCCTCAACGAAGGCGCGGTCCAGGACGCGCTCCCCGGCCAGCCGCCCATCCAGCAGGAAGGGCCGCAGCGCCCCAAGACTGCGAAGGATCATCCGGCCGTAGTACGGGGTCAGCACCCCCTTCGATCGACGTTCGCGCACCGAAACGGGGATCTGGTGCGCGAAGGCGTCGCGCGCCAGGCCTCGGCCGCGGCCGCCCCGCGCGAGATCGATGACCGGTGCGGCCAGGGTCGCCTCCAGCACCGGCTGGCTGAGCAGCGGATGGACAAGGGCGGCCTGTCGGCCCCGACGGCTGGCGCCATGAAAGACCTGCGACCGGATCAGGCTCTCGAGCTGACGCTGCTTGGCGGGGGCCACGGTCGTGGCAAGCCAGGGATGAGGATTGACGATCGTCTTTCGGGAGCTGAACGCCTCGCGCGCGGCTTCGCCGATCAGAGACCAGGTGGAACAGCGGTTCCAGCGCGCGGCGCACTCAAGTTGCCGCCAAAGCGGATCGGCGCGGGGCAGGCGCCGCCAGCGTCCCCACAGTTCAGCGGCGACCTGCCGGGACGGGCTCTGGAAGAAGACCATGTCGCCACCCTGTCCCGTCAGGATCCGGCGCGCGCCCGACCGCTGGGCCAGGGCGGCCATGGCTCTGTCGTAGTGGTGATCGGCGGCGTTGTTCGAGGGCCGCACGCCGACGGGGACCTCGGCCAGGATGTCGGCGTCGACCTGCAGTTCCGGCTTTACGATCTCCAGGAGATCCGCCTGGAGCTGGTCGGCGACCTGCCGGGCATAGGCGCGTTCGTCGCCGCCGGGGTCTGCGACATGAAAATGCACGAACCGCGTCCTGTCCCGGCCGCCATGGGCGACCAGGCTCGAGGCGACGATCGCCGAATCCAGTCCGCCTGATATCTCGGCGAGCAACCGATCATCCGAGGCGAGCTCGGCCAGGAGGCTTTCATGGACCGCGTCGACGACGGCGCGGCGCGAGACCTCGTACGACGCGGGCGGCTGCCGCGCGAAGGCGGCCGGATTCCAGATCAACTGGCTCTTGGCCGCCGCGCCGCCCCCCCTGAGCTCGCCGGGCAGGACCGCCTCGACGCCGTGCAGCGGAACGCGTCGCAGCGCCGTCGGGAGGCCGGCGACGATGCCCGCGATCGCCGACCAGTCGATCGCCAGGTCGGCAGGCGCGGCGCTGGGTGGCAGCGGCGCCTGCGGCGGGGCCGATCCGGCCGCCCAGCCCGTCTTGGTGTTCCAGGTCAGGCACTCCAGATGCCCTGATGGATCACGCAGCACCGCCCGTTCGGCCGGGAAGATGGCCACGTACCGCCCCCAGTAGAAACGGACCAGATTTGCGCAGAGGACCTCGATCGGTTCGTGCGGATCCTGGAGCGCGGCGGGCGCGCCCGAGGCCTGATGGCCTGACCCGCGCTCGAACAGCGCGCCGACGATCCAACCGCGCGCGGTGTCGCGCACCTCAAGGCCGTTGCGAACGAAGAGACGCGTCAGCGGCGTCGTGCGCGCCTCCCGCCAGCCCGCCGCCGCCAGCGGAGCGGGATCAACGCGCGCATGCGCGCCCAGAAAGCCAAAGCGGCCCTCCACGACGAAACCGTCCATCAGACCTCCATGATTGGTGAGAAGCTGGCCAGGCGATCGGCGGCGTCGTCGAGAACCACCTCGCCGATCTGCAGCCAGCAGTGGGCCTGGAAGGGCCAGGTGTGCACGCCAAACACCCAGCGCGCGCGATGGCCCCGCCAAAGCAGGATCCGCCTGAGCAGAAAGGCGCGGTAAAGGCAGACGCCTTGAAAGGGCAGCCACGGCAGCACCCTCTCAAAAGCAGCCACCAGGCGCTTGACCTCCTGCGTCGGTTCGCTCGGCCCCTGCGCCTGGCCCTCATCACGCCCGCGCCGCACCAGGCGATCGAAGGCGACCGGGTGATAACTGACAAACATCGTCAGCCAGGCTGCGAGGATCAGGGCCAGGTCGCCGAGCCGCACACGCTCGGCCGTGCGCAGTCCCAGGTCCTGGGACGGAAGCGGTGTTGGAGAGGGATTGGGCGGCGGCGGCCGATCGGTCAGCAAGCCGGCCTGTGCGAACTGCTCGGCCAGATCGCAATCGTCGAAGGCGACTCCGGCCTCTTCCACGCGCACGGCCGCCGCCGCGGCGGGCAGGCAGTAATAGGCGTTGGTCCGCGCATCGAGCACGACGATGTCGTCCCCGATCGTGGCCAGGTGGGTGGTGGATGACAGGAACAGCGGGCGATCCCCCAGGAAAGGCGGCGCCGGCATGCCGGCGCCGCCCAGCGGCCAGCCTTGTGGCGGCTGGCCCGGTCGGGCGTCTTGGCCCGTTCAGCCTTGCGGCTCGACCCGGCCGTTCAGCTCCGTGCCGACGCCGATTTCGCCCTTGGTCAGGCGCTTGGCGTCGCCCAGGCGGACGAGGCGGGTCTTGGCTTGCTTGGTCATCGTCGTCTCCTTGACGGGATGTCCTGAAGGAACGGGCGGCCGTGATGGCCGCCCGGGACCGCCGGCGAGGGCCGGCGGTCCTGAGGTCAGCCCTCGTCCTTGTGCATGGTGGCCAACTCCGCGCCGACGCCGAATTCGCCACGGGTAAGGACCTTGGCGTCGCCGACACGAACGAGCTGGAACTTGCGGGTCTTGGTCATGACACGCTCCTTCAGGAGGTAAGCCGCATTATTGCGGCATCCCATCAGGCGCACCGCCGGTTCCGCATTGGCAGTATATTGCAGCTATAACGACGATATATTTGCGTTCGCCCGCATCGCGCGTATTAAATCCGGTGCGCGTCGCCGCCGCGCATCGTGCAAATCAACCAATACCGCCGAGCACTTGACCCGCTCGGTCAGCACGGCTCGCAGGCCGGCGAGGTCCTCCGCCAGGGCGAAGACCTGACCCTCCACCTGCACCGCCGGCGCCAGGCGGTCACTGACTTGGCGATAGGCGTCGAACAGGGCCCGATTGCCGGCCTGGGCGGCGATCCAATCGAGCAGATCGGTGAGTTGGTTGCCCGCTGACGCCCGCCGGGCCGTGGTCTCAGGCCCTGGTGGAGGATCGGTCATTTCGCCGGCCTTCAGCGCTTCGTCCAGATAGAGCCGCCGCAAACCATACAGCTCCTCAAGATCGGAGACCTCATAGCGGGGCGCGACGTAGCCGCGTCCGCGCCGATCTTCGATGAGCCCCGCTCCGGCCAAACGCGAGAGCGCCTCGCGCACCGGTGTCGCCGACAGGCCAAGCGACTGGGCCAATTCGGTGATCGTCAGCGGCTCACCAAGAACAAGACGACCGTTTCTTAGCTCCGCCTTCAGGGCGTCGAGCGCGGCGCTGAAGGGATCTCTTGGCTTTCCGGACGCACGGCCCTTCACGCGACTCTCCACACTTACGCGCTGAGCGAAACAACAGCGTGTCACCAATTCACAAATAGTCGCAATATCATTAGAGATCAACCTAAGGAGAAGGAGACATGGTGGACGGTATTGCGCCGGAATATTGCGCAACGACGCAAATATATTGCGCGTCAAGATCTGCACAATGCTTGCTGGCGTGACGCGACGCGCGGACTCACCTTGGGCGACGGATCCATGCGCCGACGCCAGGCGACGCGGCGACAGGATCTTTCGCCTGCCGCCTGGGCCTTGCTATACCCTAGGTAGATTGCTTAAGCGTGGATTTGATGAGGGATAGCGACTCAGACGACAAACGGCGCGGTCAGCTCCTCTCGCGCGCCCTGAGGGCGGTTCGCAAGATCCGGCCCGCGACATCCCGCGACCTGGCCAGGGCGCTAGGCCTTTCGCTGCGCGGTTACCAGCATTTCGAGGCCGGCGGCGGGCAGCTTAACATCGGCCATGTCATGAGGTTTGGGCCAGCGATCGACTGTGATCCGATCGGGGTGCTGGCGGCCGTGCACATCGGCCATCCGGAGTTCGCCGCCTATGTCGCGCAGAACAAGGCCATGCTGGCCTACATGATCGCGCTGGAGGATTTCGTCGAGGAGACGGGGCCAGCGATCGCCCGCCTGGAGACCACGGTATGGGCCAGAGCCTATCGCGCCATGTTTAAGACGCTGGCGGCCGAGGCGCTGGCCGCCCAGGCCGAAAGCGACGCCCTCTTGGCGCGCGGCGGCCATCATCCTGATTGCGATCAGCCGCCCCAAACCCTCGACCCCGCCAGGCTCGGTCCGGTCCCCGAGGATGGTCGCCGCCAAGACGAAGTGGATGGCGATGAGGACGCAGACGGCTCAACTCGATGAATTCATCTCGCGTCGCGCCCGAGCCACCGTCGACGCGTCGGCTGGCCACCGATGCACTGACAATCAGAGCCAACTTCCGCCCTGCGACACCATGACCCAACAGATGAACGGAGTCTGAACTGCCGGTTAAGGGTCTGTCCGCACTTTGTAGCCTAGTCTGGTTTCATCAGAACCAAGGTTAGTCTCATGGCTTGCTTCACCCTCCGCCCTTCGGACCGCTCGGAATTCGACTCTTTGCTCGGCGAACTGGCCACCCAGTTCCCTACCGCGCACGTCGAGGCCGCCCATAACGACAACTGGGCGTCTTACCGGGTCGACATCTCGTGCGACGCGCCCTGGGAAGGCGACCTGACCGCCTGGCTGCAAAGCAAGCACGCGGACTGCCCGCGCACCTGATCCGGGTTACTGGCTGGCCCACAGGATGCGGGCGATCCAGACCACCTCGGTGAGATCCAGCGTCCGGTCCCCGGCGGTCTGGTTCAGCCAAGCCAGTTCAACGCTGCGGGCCGTGACCCGGCCCAGTTCCTTGACCAGCAGTTCGCCGCCCGTGGTCCGCACCACCACCCGGTCACCCCGACGCGGCTCGACCGACGGCGAGACCAGGATGCGGTCGCCGTCGCGAAAGACCGGAGCCAAGGCGTCGCCGGCGATCTCCAGGGCGTAGACGCCCTCGTCGACCAAACCCGGAAAATCGATTTCGTCCCACGCGGCGCCCAGCGGCGCGCCGGTCTCGTCGAAGACATCCTCGGCCGTCGCCTGGGCGAACCCGATCAGAGGCACGGCCCGGGGATTGGGCTTGGGCGCCCGCTCGGTCAGGGCCGCGAACTCCGAGAACCCGACCCCCGTCGCCTCCAGCACCTTGGCCAGGCTCTCCGTCGATGGCCAGCGCGGCCGCGAGCCGCCCTCGCCGCGCTTGGAGCGATTGAAACTGGTGGGATCCAGCCCCGCCATCTTGGCCATGGCCGAAGGGCTCATGTCCAACCGCTTGGCCAGGGCGTCGATCGCGGTCCAGATTTTTGCATGCGACAGAGACGACATGGCGAGCTGCTTCCTGGCCGCGTAGGTCCCGGAAAATATGCCTCCGACCTAGGAAAGTAAACCTAACCACCCGCGACCAAGTTGACGTTTACGTAAACGTTGACGACAGATTGTCTCAGGCATATGGTGATCGGCGATAACCAACCGGCTCGGCCGCAGAAGCCGGGCCTGCCCAGGGAGGGTTCAAATGTTGGCCGACCTGCGACGTCCGGAACGCACCTTTACAATCCGCCAGCTGTGCAACGAGTTCAAAGCTACGCCGCGCGCTCTGCGCTTCTACGAAGACAAGGGCCTGCTGACCCCCGCGCGCGAAGGCCTCAACCGGGTCTATTCCCACAAGGACCGCGTCCGTCTGCAGCTGATCCTGCGCGGCAAACGTGTGGGCCTGTCGCTGTCGGAGATCCGTGAACTGCTGGACCTTTATGACGAGAACGACGACGGCGCGGCCCAGATGGCCCGATCGCTGAAGAAGTTCCGCGAGCGCGCCACCGCGCTGGAGCAGCAGCGCGAGGACATCGATGGGGCGTTGATCGAATTGCGCGAAGCGTGCGCCCGCCTCGAAAAGCGCCTGGCCGAGATCCGCCCGGACCTGCTGCCTCGCGCCGCCGACTACGACCAGGTGCTGCGCGCCCGGCTTGACGGTCACCAGGACGCCGCGTTGGGCAAGTAGACCTAAGATCCGCGCTGTTCCTTCAAGACCGGAACGACGCGCGAAGGCCGCCTCTTTCCTCCCCGACCCGCCATTCCCCGATCCGACTGACCAGGACCGCTTCATGACCTACCAGCCGCCCGTTCGCGATCACGCCTTCATCCTGCGCGACGTGCTCGACATCGATCAGCACGGCGCCCTGCCCAGCTTCGCCGATGCGCCGTTCGAGACCGTCGAGCAGATTCTCGAGGCCGCCGCCCAGTTCACCGGCGAGGTTCTGGCTCCGCTGAACAGCGTCGGCGACAAGCAGGGCTGCATCTGGAACAAGGACTTCACCGTCAAGACGCCGGATGGCTTCAAGGAAGCCTACAAGCAGCTGTGCGAAGGCGGCTGGACAGGCCTGGGCTCGGATCCCGCTTACGGCGGCCAGGGCCTGCCTCACGTCGTCAACCTGTCGTTCAGCGAGATGTCGAGCTCGGCCAACATGGCTTTCTCGATGTATCCGGGCCTGGCTCACGGCGCCTATTCGGCCATCCACACCGGCGGCAGCGACGCCCAGAAGCAGACCTACCTGCCCAAGATGATCTCGGGCGAATGGACCGGCACCATGAACCTGACCGAGCCGCACTGCGGCACGGACCTGGGCCTGCTGCGCACCAAGGCGGTTCCGGAAGCCGACGGCAGCTATCGCATCACCGGCCAGAAGATCTGGATCAGCGCCGGCGAGCACGACATGTCGGACAACATCGTCCACCTGGTGCTGGCCCGTATCGAGGGCGCCCCCGCCGGCGTGAAGGGCATCAGCCTGTTCATCGTGCCGAAGTTCCTGCCCAAGGCCGACGGTTCGGTCGGCGAGCGCAACGAGGGCGTCAAGTGCGTCGGCCTCGAGGAGAAGATGGGCATCCACGGCAACGCCACCTGCGTGATGCAGTACGAGGACGCCAAGGGCTGGCTGATCGGCGAGGAGAACAGCGGCCTGAAGCTGATGTTCGTGATGATGAACGAGGCCCGGCTGGGGGTCGGCCTGCAGGGCATCGCCCAGGCCGAGGCCGCCTACCAGGCCGCCGCCGCCTTCGCCAAGGACCGCCTGCAAGGCCGCTCGCTGACCGGCCCGAAGAACCCCGACGGCCCGGCCGACCCGATCATCGTCCACCCGGACGTGCGCCGCATGCTGCTGGAGAGCAAGGCCCTGATCGAAGGCGGCCGCGCCTTCCTGTTCTGGACCGCCCTGCACGGCGACCTGGCCCACCACCATCCCGACGAGGCCGTCCGCGCCAAGGCTGAGGACTATATGGGCCTTATGACGCCGGTGCTGAAAGGCTACCTGACCGACAAGGGTTTCAAGATCTGCTCGGACGCCATGCAGGTGCACGGCGGCAGCGGCTTCACCGAGCATTTCCCGGCTAGCCAGTACCTGCGCGACGTGCGCATCGCCCTGATCTACGAAGGCACCAACGGCATCCAGGCCCTGGACCTGGTCGGCCGCAAGCTCGCCTCCAAGGGCGGCCGCGGCGTGATGACCTTCTTCCAGGAGATCGACCAGTTCGTCGGCGAGAACGACGGCGACGCCGAGCTGAAGCCGTTCGTCGACGCCCTGGCCGGGGTAAAGGCCCAGTTGCAGGACGGCACGATGTGGTTGATGCAGAACGGCCTGCAGAACCCCGACAACGCCGGGGCTGCCTCGACCGACTACATGCACCTCTTCGGCCTGACGGGCCTGGCCTACATGTGGTGCCTGATGGTCAAGGCGGCCAACGCCAAGATCGCCGCCGGCTCGACGGATCCTTTCTTCACGACCAAGGTCGTCACGGCCAGATACTTCATCGAGCGCATCCTGCCTGACGCGGGCGCTCACCTGGCCAAGCTGAAGACGGGTTCGGAGACGCTGATGGCCCTGCCGGCGGAGGCCTTCTGATCATGGGCGTGCTCGACGTTATCGACCGCTGCGGCTCGATCGCGAGGGCGTTCTAGCCATGCTGCTTGAAGCCGCCGTCGTCCTGTGCCTGACCAACGCGACCGACACGGCCGCGCACGGACTGGTGCATGACGGCCGCTTCAAGACCACCTCGGCCAAGCTGTCGGGGACCAGCCTCACCTATCGCGAACCGGTGGCGCAGATCCCGTTTCCCGTCGTCGCCGCCGGCCAGACCGGCTGCGCCACCTTCGACGCGCTCTCCTTGGCCAAGCCGCAGATGGTGGTCTGGTCGGGCCAGCCGGCGGCGGCCGGCGACCTGCCCGTTGACCGCCACGGCGACGCCCTTTGCCGCGTGACGGCGCCGCCCCGTCCTGGCCAGCGCCTGACGTTCATCTATCGCAAGAGCCTGTTTGGCCGGCTGACCTGCAAGGAGACCCGCTGATGCTGATCGCCGTCGCCCCGCCGCCCGCCCAGGTCGCCGCCGACAGCCGCTCGGCGGTCGTCTGCGTCCGCGCCGCCGGTCCTCGCCCGCTGTTCTTCACGGGCAGGCTGGTGTCCAAGCGGCCCGGCTCCAAACCGCCAGGCGACTTCGAGCTGCCGCTGAAGGTCAATGTCGACCAGTGCAACAACCTGCTGCGCTCGAAGGTGGCCGACTGGGCCTTGTCGGTGACCACGCCAGGGTTCAAGGCCTGCGCCCTGCCTGCGCCTGAGTTCGGCTATCGCGTGACCTACAGCGCCAAGGCCACGGCCCGAGGTCTGGCCTGCGCGCCAATCGCCAAATCGCCAATCGGAAGCTGGAAGTGATCCAGCCCCTAGGCCTTGTTGACGCTGTTGGCCTTGATCTGGGCCGCGCCCCGCGCGTCCAGGTCCTGGCGCGTGGCTTCCAGGCTGAGCGGCCCCAGCAGGGTGGCGTTGACCGCGTCCATGCCCGGCGCCGCCAAGCCCGGCTTGCGGGCGATCAGGTAGCGCAGGGAGAGGCGCTCGTTGTCGGCGGCGTCAGGCTGGGTGCCGTGCAGGGTGCAGGCATGCCACATGGCCGCGTAGCCCGTCTTGCCTGTCAGCAGGTGCTGCCGGGTTTGGACCTCATGGCCGCGCCCGTCACGATAGAGCCAGCCGACTTCGTTTTTGGTCAGGTCGTGTGGGAACAGCGTCCCACCCAGCATGTGGCTGTCCTCCAGCAGGAACAGCGGGGCGTCGTGCGTCCCCACGTCGTGCAGGTAGACGTACAGGGTGATGAAGTCGGCTTCCCGGTCCTTGTAGTCGATCAGGTCCTGATGGAAGTCGATGCCGTAGAAATAGGTGATGTCCCGGAACGGGGCCTTCACATAGGCGCCCAGGTTGTTGACCGGATTGCCGGCGATACGGGCCTTCAGCCAATCGGGCACGACGCTGGCGGGCACGCCGCAGATCAGCTTCTTGAGCAGGATCTCGTAGCCGTCGCCCAGCAGGGCGGTCAGGGCGGCGACGATCGCGGGGTCCGTCTCAACGAACGCCAGGTCGTCCTCGAACCGCTCCAGCAGGTTGCGGCCGGGCGCGGGGTTCACCCCGATATATTGCGGGTCGGCGTCGAACTCGGCTTCCGAGAGGAAAAGGTCCGCGTCGAACGTCCGCAGCGCGCGGATTTTGGCCAGCAGGGCGCTCGCCGCCGCCGGATCCACACCGCCGTCAAACACATGATAGCCGCGCGCGATGAAGTCGCTCACCACCGGGTGGGCCACGTCCGTCGAGTGCTCGGCTGCCGTCATCGTCCTGATCTCCAAACCCCCGGAATCAGACGCTCTTTTGGTTAACGAACCCTCCAAGCCTACGCAGGAAGGAGCCATCAAATGGCCGACGCTTACATCTTCGACGCCGTGCGCACGCCGCGCGGCAAGGGCAAGAAGGACGGGTCTCTGCATGAGATCACCGCCCTGTCCCTGGCCACCCAGGTCCTGGAAAGCCTGCGCGATCGCAATGGCCTGGACACCTCGTATGTCGACGACGTCGTCCTGGGCTGCGTCGCCCCGGTCGGCGAACAGGGCAGTGACATCGCCCGCACCGCGGTGCTGACCGCCGACTACGCCGAGAGCGTCGCCGGCGTGCAGATCAACCGCTTCTGCGCCTCCGGCCTGGAAGCGGTGAACATGGCCGCGGCCAAGGTCGCCTCGGGCGAGGCCCAGCTGGCCATCGGCGGCGGCGTCGAGAGCATGAGCCGCGTGCCCATGGGCAGCGACGGCGGCGCCTGGCCCACCGACCCGTCCTCGGCCTTCAAGACCTATTTCGCCCCGCAAGGCGTGTCGGCCGACCTGATCGCCACCCTGTACGGCTTCTCACGCGACGACGTCGACGCCTACGCCGTCGAGAGCCAGAAGCGCGCCGCCGCCTCGTGGGCCGACGGCCGCTTCAAGAACTCGGTGATCGCCGTGAAAGACCAGCTGGGCCTGACGATCCTGGACCATGACGAGACCGTGCGTGGGAACACCACGATGCAGACCCTCGCGTCGCTGAACCCCTCGTTCCAGGGCATGGGCGACATGGCGTTCGACGCCGTGGTCACCCAGCGTTACCCGCAGGTGGAAAAGGTCAACCACGTCCACCACGCCGGCAACAGCTCGGGCATCGTTGACGGCGCCGCCGGCGTGCTGATCGGCACCAAGGAGATGGGCGAGGCCCTGGGCCTGAAGGCCCGCGCCCGGATCAAGGGCGCGGCCTCGATCGGCAGCGAGCCCTCGATCATGCTGACCGGTCCGTCGCTGGTCACCGAGAAGTTGCTCAGGAAGCTGAAGATGGAGGTCAAGGACATCGACCTCTACGAGCTGAACGAAGCCTTCGCCGCCGTCGTCCTGCGCATGATGCAGGCGCTCAACATCCCGCATGACAAGATGAACGTGAACGGCGGCGCCATCGCCATGGGCCACCCGCTGGGCGCCACCGGCGCGATGATCCTGGGCGCCATGGTCGACGAGCTGGAGCGCTCGGACAAGGAAACCGCCCTGATCACCCTGTGCGTCGGCGCCGGCATGGGCACCGCCACCGTCATCGAACGCGTCTAAGATCCAAGGACCAACGACAATGGAAAACTTCAAGATCGAGGTCGACGGCGACGGCATCGCCCTGGTCACCTTCGACGTGCCCGGCCGCACGATGAACACCCTGACCGCCTCGGTGATCCGCGAGATCGGCGAAGTGGTCGAGACCCTCAAGTCCGACGCCGCCATCAAGGGCGCGGTGATCACCTCGGGCAAGACCACCGGCTTCTGCGCCGGCGCCGACCTGGGCGAACTGGGCGGGGCCGAGGGCGGCTTCGGTTCGGGCGACCTGAAGGCGGCCTTCGACGCCGGCTTCGCCCTGAACAAGGCCTTCCGCGCGCTCGAGACCGGCGGCAAGCCGGTCGCCGCCGCGATCAACGGCCTGGCGATGGGCGGCGGCCTGGAAATGACCTTGGCCTGCCACTACCGCGTGGTCGCCGACAATCCGAAGATCCAGCTGTCCCTGCCGGAGGCCAAGGTCGGCCTGCTGCCGGGCGGCGGCGGCACCCAGCGCCTGACCCGCCTGATGGGCGTGATGGCCGCCGCCCCCTTCCTGCTGGAGGGCAAGTCGATGAAGCCGGCCGAGGCCTTGGGCTTCAAGGTCGTGCACGAGGTGGTTCCCGCCGACCAGGTGGTCGAAGCGGCCAAGACCTGGGTCAAGACCAAAGGCGACGCGGTCGCGCCCTGGGACAAGAAGGACTTCAAGATCCCCGGCGGCGGCCCCTACACGGCCAGCGGCAGCCAGGTGTTCATCATGGGCAACGCCATGCTGCGCAAGCAGACCTACGGCAACTATCCCGCCCAGCTGAACATCATGAAGGCCGTCTATGAAGGCCTGCAGGTGCCGTTCGACGCGGCGATCCGCATCGAAACCCGCTACTTCCTCAAGACGCTGATGTCGCCCCAGGCCAAGGGCATGATCCGCACCCTGTTCCTGTCCCTGCAGGAACTGGGCAAGGGCTCGGGCCGGCCGGCCGGCGTGCCGCACTACGACGTCAAGAAGGTCGCCGTGCTCGGCGCCGGCATGATGGGCGCGGGCATCGCCTATGTCCAGGCCATGGCCGGCATCGAGACGGTGCTGATCGACCAGACCCAGGAAGCCGCCGACAAGGGCAAGGGCTACGCCGAGGGCCTGGTCAAGAAGGCCGTTTCGCGAGGAAAGATGACCCAGGAGAAGGGCGAGGCCATCCTCGCCCTGATCCACCCCACCGCCGACTACGCCAGCGTCAAGGGCAGCGACCTGGTGGTCGAGGCCGTGTTCGAAAACCGCGACGTCAAGGCCGAGGTGACCAAGAAGGCCGAGGCCCAACTGGCCGACACCGCGATCTTCGGTTCCAACACCTCGACCCTGCCGATCACCGGCCTGGCCAAGGCCTCGGTTCGGCCGGCCTCGTTCATCGGCATCCACTTCTTCTCGCCGGTCGACAAGATGGGCCTGGTCGAGCTGATCATGGGCGGGGAGACCTCCCAGGAGGCCCTGGCCAAGTCGATCGACTACGTCCTGAAGATCAAGAAGACCCCGATCGTCGTCAACGACAGCCGCGGCTTCTACACCAGCCGCTGCTTCGGCACCTTCGTGCAGGAAGGCATGGAACTGCTGTCCGACGGCTACGCCCCGGCCATCATCGACAATGTCGGCCGGGCCACCGGCATGCCGCGTGGTCCGCTGGAGATGCACGACGACGTCGCGCTGGACCTCTCCTACAAGATCGCCCAGCAGACCAAGAAGGACCTGGGCGACAAGTACGAGGAGCGTCCCTTCACCACGATCATCGAGAAGATGGTCGAGGGCGAGGGCCGCTATGGCCGCAAGAACGGCAAGGGCTTCTACGACTATCCGGAAAACGGCCCCAAGGTGCTTTGGAAAGGCCTGTCCGACCTGGCGCCGGTCAGGATCGCCGAGGTCGACAAGGTCGGCATCGAGGAGATCCGCACTCGGCTCCTCTATCGCCAGGCCGTGGAGGCCGCCCGCTGCTTCGAAGAGAGCGTGATCACCGATCCGCGCGAGGCCGATGTCGGCGCCATCCTGGGCTGGGGCTTCGCGCCCTGGACGGGCGGCCCGATCAGCCTGATCGACGGCCTGGGCGCAGCCGAATTTGTTAAGGCCTGCGACGCTTTGGCGCAGAAGCACGGCGCGCGTTTCTCGCCGCCACAATTGCTGCGCGACATGGCCGCCAAGGGCGAGACTTTCTACGGCCGATTCGGGGCCAAGGAGCGCGCGGCAGCCTAAGCCGCTCGTCGATTTCTTACTCTGGAAAGGGCTCGCCGATTAAGGCGAGCCCTTTTTATTTGGATCTACGCCAGGAGTGATGTTCCGGATCCGCCCATCCCGGTCCACAGCCGCCCAATAGGCTCAGCAACTTTATCTCATGATACTGAAGATATTCTCATAATGCATAAGTGTATAACAATTGAGAATTCATAGGACGACCCCATCAGGGTTTATTTCCTTCAATGCCCTCGCAGCGACCTGTCGCCAGGCGACTCCTCGGGCGCGCGCTCGCTTCTCCAGGATACGCCTCCTGACGCCGCCTTCGAACACAGGCGCCGCGGCAGCTCGTCTGGTTCAGCAGTACGCAATCCAATCCTCGGCGGTCGGGGCTCCAGGATCAGGTTTGCTGCGGCGCCAAAGATGGGTGTTTTAGTCTGTGACGAACCTGGCCGCATGTAACGCCAAGCGGCCCCTTGACTGCGGTGTCTTCCTGGAACGCCCCCTCTAAAGAACAGACGGCGCAACAAGAAAAGACTTGGGGTCGAAAAAATCTTGTCGATCTCAGACACCATCGCTGATTGTATTTTTAAGTAACGTAGGACGTTATGTCGCACTCGTCTCTGGTAAATCGTCGTTATGGCAAAATGCCTATTTTTTATACTTGAGCCTACATTATCCAAATAGCTCCACTGTACCACTCGTTAACCGATGAATGTTGATCTCTCCTCGCCACGGAGAGACACATGACTCGCTACTTCACAGCCAAGGGCGTCGAACTTTTCCTTTCGGCGGCGCCGAACAACTGGCCGGCCCAGAGTTCGGCCAAGGAAACTCAGGTAGGGACCGCCAACAACGACGTGTTCCAAGGCTCGGGCGGCGATACGCTGATCGGCGGCGCGGGCGACGACACCTACTACCTGTGGGACAGAACCTCGGTCGCGGTTGAGTACGCCAATCAAGGCGTCGACACCGTCGACGCCCGGTTCTGGGGCGCGGCTACTCTGTCGGCCAACGTCGAGAACCTGCTGCTGAACTCAGCCGGCTCGACCGCAGGGACCGGCAACGCCCTCAATAACATCATCGTAGCAGGAACCGTCGGCGCGACCCTGAACGGCCTGGCCGGCGACGACGTGCTGGTTGGCGGCGCGCATGGCGACCTGTTCAAGGTCGCGGCCGGCAACGGCTCTGACGCGATCTTGAACTTCAAGCCCGGCAGCGACGTCATCCAGCTGAGCGGCTATGGCGTGACCAGCTTCGCCCAGCTGCAGACCCTGGCCACCCAGAACGGCGCCGACGTCAAGTTCAGCTTCGCCAACGGCGAGAGCCTGGTCATTCGCGATACGGCGCTCTCCAGCCTGACCGCCTACGACTTCGGCCTGAAGGCGGCCCCCGCCGCCATTCCCGCCGGCTATGCCCAGCTGACGGGTCCCGGCGCGGCCTGGACGGCCCATGGCTGGTACGTGCTCAACAACGTCTGGAACCCTGGCAGCCTCGTCTACGGCACCGACTACGCCGTCGACAGCGTCTACAGCGCCTCGGACATGACGGCCAAGACGACCTTCAACTGGTCGTTCCCAGTGACCACCGACCCGGCGCACACGATCCGCGCCTACCCCGAGGTGATCTTCGGTCCTGCCCCGATGAGCGGCGGCCACAAGGCCTCGGACATCACCACGGTCCTGCCCGCCCAGGTCAGCAGCCTGACCGCGCTGACCGCCGACTACGACGTCAGCTACAAGGGCAACACCGGCGGCTTCAACGTGTCGTTCGACATCTGGCTGACCGACACCCCCAACGGCGGCGCCTCCACCGTCACGACCGAGGTCATGGTCTGGGTGCACAAGGGCGACTTCGACGCCTTCGGCGCCCAGGACCGCCGTCGTCCTCGACCAGGATACGCCCAAGGGCCAGATCGACATCGCCGGGATCCTGACCACGCTCAAGGGCCTGAATCTCGTCTCCTCAAACGACTATGTCGCCTCGGTGGAGCTGGGATCCGAAGTCGTCTCGGGCGCCGGTTCGCTGACCATCAACAACCTCGACCTGAACGTCCAGACCCGAGGCGCCGACGGCCTCCTGACCACCATGCACGTGGAAGGGTCCAACGTAACCACCACCACCTCGCAGCCGACCACGGAGCAACCT
This sequence comes from Caulobacter sp. Root1472, assembly GCF_001426985.1. Taxonomy (NCBI): domain Bacteria; kingdom Pseudomonadati; phylum Pseudomonadota; class Alphaproteobacteria; order Caulobacterales; family Caulobacteraceae; genus Caulobacter; species Caulobacter sp. Root1472. The sequence goes on from NZ_LMFX01000041.1 coordinate 16,781, forward strand.
GCGGAACAACCCGCGGAGCAACCCCAGCCGCTGCCCGACACCTCGGGCGACGACAGCGTCGTCTACGACGGGACGGCCTTGACGGTCCAAGGGGGCGACGGCCACGACACCCTGGTGCTGCATGTCGCCGCCGCGGTGGATCTGTCCGCCACGGCCGACCAGATGGTCGGCGGCGCGGTCGTCACGGGCTTTGAAGACGTCGACGCCTCGGCCGCGACGGGAGCAGTCTCGCTCACCGGCTCGGTCGACGACAACAGTCTGACGGGCGGCGCCTATGCCGACACCCTGTTCGGCGGCGACGGGGCCGATACGCTGAGCGGCCGCTCGGGCAATGACACCCTCGACGGCGGTAATGGCAACGACTTCCTCGACGGCGGCGCGGGCGTGGACAAGATTCTCGGCCAGGCCGGCGATGACAAGATCGTCTACGACGCGGCCGACTCCTCGATGAACGGCGGTTCGGGACGCGACACGCTGATCCTCAAGGTCGGCGCGATAGTCGACCTGAGCACCTTTACGACGAACCAGGTCGTCAGTGGTTCGGCCTATGTCTCCGGCTTCGAGAACCTCGACGCCACGGCGGCCAGCGCGGGCGTCACGGCGACCGGCTCGGAGTTCGCCAACACCCTGGTCGGAAGCGCCTTCGCCGACAAACTGGCGGGTGGAGCCTCTTCGGACGTCCTGACCGGTGGCGCCGGCGCAGACCTGTTCGTCTTCGGTCCGTACAAGGCCGGCGACGTCGACAAGATCACCGACTTCTCGACCAGCCAGGGCGATCGCATGGACCTGTCCGCTATCGACGCCGTCGCGGGCGGGGTGGACGATCCCTTCGCCTTCATCGGTCAGGAGGCTTTCCACCATGTCGCCGGCGAACTTCGCTACGGCGTGGTCACGGGCGGCGTCGTGGTCCAGGCCGACGTTAATGGCGATGGCCTCACCGACTTCTCGATCCAGCTCTCTGTGACGTCGCTGCACAGCACCGACTTCATTCTATAGCCGCCGCGCGCAGCGGCTCAGGAAACTCATGGACCGCCGGGCGAGTAGCCCGGCGGTCCTTTCGTTCAGAACAGCCTCTTCGTCTGTCGAGCGCACCGTCACCTACCTATCTGCCGGGCGCAGTCTGGTCTTACGAACGGGCCAGCAAGTCTGCAAAAGGCGATCGTGTCACGCGGGGACGCCTTCTAAGGTTAGCTCCAAAAATCCCGGCCTGAGGACAATAGACTTCGGCCCAGGCCCGAGCGAAACATCCTTAATGACTTTTAAACCCTATATCTACGCCCACCGTTAAGCTCAATGTGGGAAATCAAGGAACCTTGAACACTGACCGGTTTGACCGGATCGCAGTACGGATGACGAAGATGACGACGATCACCTCGGGTCGTGACCTGGTCGCGATGTCGCCGCCGCCGAAAGCCCGGGTGAATTGGAGCCGGATCGGCTTCCTTGCGCTCAACCTCGCCGCCTGGGCCGGCATCGTCGCCGGCGTCCGGCTGCTCGGCTAAGCGCGGCCGAGAACGCGCGAACGGCCCTCGCCGCCGTGCGAACCCCTAATTCAGGAGCCAGCCTTCGGAGGTTACCAGGGCTGGATCGCCTGATCCTCAACTAACACTGCCTGCCAGAGCCTTTGCCAACCGCCTCAAGGCCACTAGCCGACGCCGCCAAGCGTCCGCGAGGCACGCGTTGTAACGGACCACGTCCGTTCAAGGGCAAGACGGCAGGAGGCGCATTCGTTTCAAGCTCGACTTCTCGCGGCCATGGTCCCGCCGCACCGCATCGCTAGGGCTTGATCGGGTGAGATCCAGCCAATCCTTGACATCCCTCCACCAACCCCGGCTGGACCGACCTTGTCGCCCGCGATCGTCTCGAGGGACGCCAGGAAGACCGCCATGCCCGTGACAAGGCCGTCTCGGCGGAGACGCCGTCTGGCGATCGGCGCGGCCTCGTTGGCCTTTCATGGCTTGCTGGGATGGGCCCTGCTCAAGGCCATACCGGCGCCGCCTGTCGTGGTCGAACCGCGAAGCGTGGTGGTCGAGCTCTTCACGCCCGAAAGGTCCCATACGGCGAAGCGCCCGGCGGCGTCCCACGCCCAGTCCGCGCCGCTGCATGTGCCGACGCCGCGCGCCGCTCCACCGCCGTTCGTATCGCCGATCAAGCCTTCGCCCCTGGCAGCCGCCCCCAGTGCGCTAGGCACCATCGTCGCCCCGCCTGGCTTCACCGCCCGGGGAACCCTGACCGGCGGCGGCGAGGCCCTGCGTCAGGCCACGCGCCAAAGCGGCTGTACGGAGGCAGACGTGGTCAAGCTGGCCAAGGCCGAGCGCGACGCTTGCGCCGAGGCCCTGGGGGCCAAGCACAAGAACGGTCCAGCGCTGTATGCGGCGATCGACCCGGACAAGAAGGCCGCTTTCGACGGCGACTGCAAGAAGGATGACGACTGGTGCCTCTATCGCTCCGGCAAGGGCCCCTATCCCGGGCTGTTCGCCCTGGGCAAGAAGAAGAAGGTCAAGGGCTGGGATTGATCCGCCAGACGAGCGCTCGACATCAAGGAGCGGTTCAGAACGCAGAGCGGCTTAATCGCGTCCACTTCTCGCGGGAAGATCAACTTGGCGAAAACCGGTGACGCTTGAAGGGCCGGGCACGCGTAAGGGCTCCTGCCCGTGGCGACAGATCGCATCCAGCGCCTACGCCGGCGCGATCAAGCTGTCAGCATCCTTCCGCCTTCCCCGTTGGCTGTTTGGACGGCAACTATAGCGCCTAGAACTTTACCACGAAATAGTTGAGTGACTCGGTATCGCCCCAGACGGAACAGATGCCCAGTCCAACAATATCGACCTTTTTGTTCATACCGGCAGCCGACAACAAGGCCGCTAAGCGAGCCTGACCGGCAGCATCGGCTGCCTTGAAGGCCCACCGTGTGCTCAGCCCTGCTCCGCAGGCGGGCGGAGCGCTGCGTTGTCCACTATGATTGAACAGCACCGTTCCATCAGCGAAAATCAGTACATCGGTGATATAGCCGCCGGTGGAATCAGAGGCTTGGGCGGCGGGAGCCATGCAAAGCAAACTCACACAGAGCATAGCTCCGACAACGCGGCTAAGGATGCGCACCAAAATCCCCCATTAGGCCGCACATAGGGTGCGCACAGGAAGCTCTACCATGGCGAGTGAGCGATGCCAATCCAGCGGCGCTCTAAATTTCTTCGACAGTCCGTTAGGTCAAGGTATGCAGATGCCCGTGAGGTCATAGTTAGTCGCGGTGCAAACGCCGTTGCCCTTGGCTAGCCGGAAGATTACTGGCTTGTATTGCGCACGACTAGTCAACAGGATCGATAGGTAAGCCTCGCGGTTGAGATCGGCTTTGTCCACGACAATAGCGCCACCGACGACGCCATTTATTGATAGGTTAATCCAGATGGCGCCTTCCGCGTCGCGCGAGCTGACATGATGGTGTGGACGACCTCCAGGCGCACGCACGAGCGCGGGGCTCCCCCTCCTCGGTCATTGTCCCGGTTCAACTTCTCGAGCTGACTTCCGACAAAAATAGCGTGCAGAAACCCTATACACGCCCGAGCTAAGATAGCTTTAAATCCTCAATCGACCCATCCAAGTGCCCGCGCCCTCTCCAAATACACCTTTGAACGAGACTCATCTGATTGCTGATAATTAAGATGCAAGTTATAGCAGCCAACAGCGCTTCCCAACTCACAAGCCGCTTCGTAATACGCATTTGAAATGCCGCCCGATACTTCGGGCTGGCCTGCAGATACGCAGTGGCCAGCCAGAACGTAGGCTTCCTTCAATCCAGATTTTATCAACAAGTTCAAAATAATCATGCAATGATCGTACATATCCGCCTCGTAGAGGCGAACCGCCGCGCTCATCAAATCCTTTTGCGCCTCCTCATCAAAAAACATTTCATTCTTCATTTTTCTTTTTCCCTTTAGGGATCGTTGGAACAGGGGGCGGGGTTCTATCTACGTAGCCCCTGTCTCCCGGACGAGCGGGACGAGAGTACGGCATTGCTCCCGGCCGGTTCACGATCGTGTTGCCCGGCTTTGTTGGGTCGGGCCGGGTGTGCTTGCCGGACTTATCTGGGTTGCGCGTCTCGCCGCGCTCCCCTTTCCCTTGGCCACCCTTAAGGCCTCGAGCATCGTTGGATGTCGCACCATCGGGCCCTAGGCCATTCTTAATATTGTCCAAGCCCTGCTTGAAAACAACAGCGCCCAGGCCCGTCGCCGCCAAGCCGCCTCCGACCAGTGGAACAGAAACTGGCGTCGAAATACCGACCGTCGTCACCTCGGTAGTTGCACCAAGTCCGACCGCGACAACGCCGCCAACAACCGAAGCTCCACCAAAGACCACTTGGCCGACACCAAGCGCGACCTCCCACGCATCCTCCCCAGTCGGATCCGATTTGTTCATCGGATCATTGCCGACGTAGGCGTACCAGTTGAGGCCATCATCGTAGCCCGTGGGGTCGGTTTGCATGAACCGTCCCAGGGTCGGGGAATAGGCGCGAGCCTTGT
>NZ_LMFX01000042.1:0-10042 GCF_001426985.1 Caulobacter sp. Root1472
GGGTTCCATCAAGACCAAGATCAAGCGCGCCGGCTGGGATGAAACCTTCCTGCTCTCACTCCTGGGTCATATGCGATAGCCCTGCCCACAGGGGGAGGGTCTTGGTCCCCCCAGGAGGCCTCAAAAAGAAAGGCCGCCCGGTCGCCCGGACGGCCCTTGTCTTGCGAGTGAAGCCGGAGCTACCGAACCGGGGTATCGGCCAGCACCGACGCCCCGCTGGGGGTCGAGCGCAGGCGGGCCTTGGCCATCTCGTCCAGGATCGATTGCGAGCGCGGGTCGCCCAGCAGCCAGGCCGAGGCGGCCAGAGTGCGGACCGAGGTCTCGCTGACGCCCAGCATCTTCTCCAGCGCCTCGAACGGCGAGTTGGAGCCGCCGACCTTCTTGAGCTTCACCTCGCCCTTGAGGTTGGCCAGGCTCTTGGCCTTGTCGACGGCCTCGTAGAAGCCGCCCAGTTCGTCCACCAGGCCCAGTTGCTTGGCCTGGACGCCGGTCCAGACCCGGCCCTTGGCGATCTCGCGAACCCGGGCCTCGGGCAGGTTTCGACCCTCGGCGACGCGATGCACGAAGCCGGCGTAGATGCGGTCCATCCAGCCGGCGAACCGGGCCCGCTGCTCGGGCGTGAAGCCCTGGCCCGTGCCGAACGCGCCGGAATAGTCGCCGCCGACATGCACCTGTTTCACGTCGACGCCGAACCGCGCCAGGGCGTCCCCCAGGGCGAACTTGCCGCCGAACACCCCGATCGAGCCGGTCAGGGTGGTGGGCTCGGCGACGATCGCCGAGGCTCCCGAGCTGATCCAGTAGCCGCCCGACGCCGCATAGGTGCCCATGCTGACCACGATCGGCTTATTGGACTTCTTCGCCGCCTTCACGGCGGCCAGGATCTGTTCGGACGCGGTGTCCGAGCCGCCGGGGGAGGAGACCCGGAACACGATCGCCTTGACGTCCTTGTCGTCGATCGCGTCGTACAGGGCCTTGGCCACCTGGTCGGAATAGATCGTGCTGTCGCCGCCGAACGGCGAGCCGCCTTCGCCGCTGCCGGTCATGATCGCGCCCTCGGCCGAGACGACCGCGATGGTCGGGCCGGTCTTGGCCGGAGCCTTCTTGGCGCGGGCGGCGTAGTCGTCGAAGTCCAGCAGCTTGGCGCCCTTGCCGGCCCGCGACAGCATGGCGTCCTGGGCGTCCTTCACCTGGCCGACCCGGTCGATCAGGCCCTTGGCCTTGGCCTCCTCGGCGCTGTAGGGGCCGGCCTCGATGGTCTTGATCAGGGCGGCCGGATCGACCTTGCGGTCCTGGGCGGCCGTGGTCAGGGCGGTGGTGTAGACCGAGCCCATCCACGACAGCGTCGATTCCCGGTGGGCCGGGGTGTAGTCGCTATAGAGGTAGGGATTGACCGCGTTCTTGTACTCGTAGCGCTGCTCGTAGTCGGCCTTGACGCCGTACTTGTCGAAGAAGCGCTTGAAGAACATCTCCTCGCTGGCCGCGCCGACGGCCTGCAGCGAGCTGTCGGGCTGCATCCAGAACTCGCTGGCCGCCGCGCCGAGCATATAGGTCGAGGTCACCAGGCCGGAAGGATAGAGCCCCTGGCTGTGGGCGAAGATCGGCTTCTTGCCGACCGCGCGGAAGTGTTTGAAGGCCAGGCGCAGCTCGTCGGCCGAGGCCGGAGCCATGCCGCCCTCCGGCAGGCGCACCAGCACCGCCTCGACCTTGTCGTCGGTCTCGGCCCGGCGCAGCGTCTCGATGATCGACATCACCGACTGGCCGCCGCCGCCGCCGAGCGCCGCGAACGGGTTCTGCGGCTCCTGGTCGGACAGGCCGCCGCGCAGGTCCAGCTGCAGCACGGTGTGGGCGGGAACGGGGGCGGGCCGGGCGGCGCTGGCCGCCATGACGATCAGGAGGAAGGGGACGCCGACCAGGAACAACACCAAGCCGACGAAAACGCCGGCCACGGTCATGAGAAACTGCTTCATCGGACGTCCTGCTGCCTCGTGTCGCGCAAGCTAGTAGCGACCCTGGCGTCGCGGTCAAATGAACTGCGCGCAACCCTTGGTCTCACAAGGCCGCGAAGTTTACGAGCAGGCGTCGAGCCCGCCGCTCGCCCCCTCGGCGAGGGGCGACGCCGCGACGTCTTGTTCTCTTGGAAATCTCGGGAAAGGAATGGTCGGAGTGGCAGGATTTGAACCTGCGACCCCTGCGTCCCGAACGCAGTGCTCTACCAGACTGAGCCACACTCCGACTTGGAGGGCGGCTTATAGACAGGCCCCGGCGCTCTCGCAAGCGCCAAAAATCCCTCCACAAAAAGAAAAAGGGCGGGAAAAAAGAAGTTCAAAGCGGCGTTGCATCCATCCGACTCCTGCGCTATCTCCACCGCCTCGCCGGGCCCAGACGGGTCTCGCCGTTCCTGCTGGGGAATGGTGTAATGGTAACACTGCGGTTTTTGGTACCGTCATTCTAGGTTCGAGTCCTAGTTCCCCAGCCACTTCCCCCCTGCCAGTCGACATCGCGAGACATGTCCGCGGCCGCCGCGCCGGCGGGCAGGCGCCAACGTCAGGATTGGTCGGAGAACGCCGTTAAGCCCTGCACTGGTGCGCAGGGCTCTCGGCATCGATATTCGGCGTCTGGCCTAGCCGGCTTCGCGGGCGGCTGCAGCGCTTTCCGCCGATCGCATGAAGCGGCCTGAGCGCGGCGGTTCGGACCGCGGCGCGGTGGTCGGGCCGCCTTCGTCGCGGATGTCCATCGTCTTGATCAGGGCGACAACCCTGGCCAGGGCCTGCTTCTTGTCAGCCAGCACGGCGTCCAGGGCCTGGCGAATCGCCAAGGCTTGGACGGACGGATCCGATCCCTGCCTGACGATCCCGTCGATCACGGCGAGAGGCACGTCGACTTGCCTCAGGCGGACGATGGCTTTCAGGATCTCCACGGTCTCCAGATCATAGGCCCGCGCGTTGCCCGTCGTGCGCTCGGAGCGGATCAGTCCGACGTCCTCGTAGTGGCGCAGGGCGCGCGCCGTCACGCCCAGTTGCTCGGCCAGGTCGGCGATCATCACCAGGCGGCGTGGCCCGGCCTGGGCGCTAGGGGTGGGCCGTCCCGTCATCATGAGGACTCCATTTGCGAGGGGTTTGGGAGGGGGTGTCGCGGAAACCCGGCCCGACGGCGAGGCGGCGCGGGCGGTCAACGACGACGTCCCCAGCAGGCCAGGCTGGCCAGACGGGTTCCCTGATCGTTCCGCCGGGAAGACAGCTCACGAACGCCGCCGTCGACGTCGAGCTGCACGACTCGGCGGCCGACGACGACCGTCCAGTCGTCGATGATCTGAAACGAGTCCGGCCGACGGGTGGTCTGGGTCGCGAGCCAGCGACCCACGCGCCACAGGCGGACCGCCTGGTCGCCGCCGGACGCGAGATCTCGGCCTTCGAACCCGTCGCGAAGCAGGGCCAGGCTCGGGGGCGTGGCCTCCGGCAGGCGCTCGACCAGGGCCGTCGCGAAGGGAGCCCACTCGACACACGACGCCGACCCGTCCGGCGAAGCCTCGTCACGGACCTGATCATGAACCCTGGCGCCAAGTCGCACGGCCGTCCCTGCGGATCGAGATTGGAAAAACAGGCGCCGAGACGACGATGCGGTCTCGGCGCCCAGGTTCCTGGCGAACCGAGGCGCCAGGGAACAGCGACCGGGAGGAAAGCTGTCGAGACTCACGAAAGGCCAATGGCGAGGCGTCCACAAGTCGCCAGCCGCCTCGGCGCCGTGCTTAGCGCCCTTGCGATATCGAAGGCTTGCGACGCGCTCGCTCGGCTCCTGCGATCCGCGGCGTTCAACCGCGCAGGAAGGTTGCCAGGTCCTGGGTCAGGATGACGATCCCGGCGTCCAGGTCGGCGCCCCAGTCGGCGAAGGCGGCGTGCAGGCAGAATTGCTCGATCTTGAAGACCAGCAGATGCGCGGCCATCCGGCGCCGACGTCCGGCGGGATCGGCGCCGAAATGGAAGGCGGGGTGGCGTGCGCCGACATCGTCGAACAGGGCGTCACGCTCGCGGGCGATTTCCGCCAGGAAGCTCGGATCGGAACCGATCACCAGGTTGAACAGCGACAGGGCCGCGCGGCGATCGCTGAAGACCTTCATATAGCGGCGAATCCAGCGCTCCAGGCTCGCCTGGTTCGCGTCGGCGCCCAGATCGGCGAGGCGATGATAGAGACGCCGGTGCGCGGTCATGTCCTCGACCAGCAGGTCGCGCAGCAAGGCGCGCTTGCTGTCGTAGTGCAGATAGAAGGTCGCCCGCGCGACTCCGGATCGCAGGGCGATCTCGTCGATGGTGGCTTCCGTGTAGGGACGTTCGGAAAACACCGCCCGGGCGCCCTGCCGCAGGCGATCCCGCGTCACCGCGCGCTGAGCCTCTCGAAGGGTGGGCGCCTTCGCGGCGGGAGCAGAGGCGTTCAAGAGCAAACCCGCAAATAGCGGAGGCGCGAACATCGCCTCCTCGATGGATGCTGGACTATCATATATTCAATAGACTGTCAGTCTTGCGAAAGGAAATGGACGCGCTCACCGTTCCGGCATGACGAGCGATGAACAGATACGGCTGACCGCCTGGCTAGACGTCCACGCCCCCGCCCTGGGGCAAGCGGCCCTGGAAACCCGCGTGCTCAGCGGCGGCGCCAGCAATCTTGTCATGGCGATCCGCCGGGGCGGTCCCGAGGTGGTGCTGCGCCGGCCGCCGGAACGGCCACGCCCCGACAGCGAGAAGATCATCGCGCGGGAGGCCAGGGTGCTGGCGGCCCTCGCCGGGACGGACGTGCCGCACCCGCGTTTCATCGCCTATTGCGACGATCCATCGGTGATCGGCGTGCGCTTCTACCTGATGGCCCTCGTCGACGGCTGGCTGGGCCACGGCGAGCCGCCGCCCGCGCCGTTCGATCGACCGGGCAAGAGCCGCCGCGATCTGGGCTTCGCCTTGGTGGACGGCATCGCTCGGCTGGCCAATGTCGACTATCGCGCCGTCGGCCTGGAGGGGTTCGGCAAGCCCGAGGGCTTCCTGGAACGGCAGGTCGAACGCTGGCGTAGCCAACTGGCCTCCTACGCGGAAACCGAGAACTACGCGGGGCGGGACCTCCCGGGCCTGGCCTACGCCGCCGACTGGCTGGCGGCCAATACGCCTGAGGCCTCTTCGCCCGGGATCATCCACGGCGATTACAGCTTCGCCAACTGTCTGTTCGAGCGCGCGGCGCCGGCCCGGGTGGCGGCGATGATCGACTGGGAACTGGCTACGGTCGGCGATCCGCTCCTGGACCTTGGCTGGGTCTGTTATGGCTTCCGTGGGCGGAACGATCCCAATCCTGCCGGCTATTTCGACGCCGCCGATTTCCCCTATCGCGAGGAATTGGCCGACTACTACGCCGACAGGACGGGCCGATCGGTCGAGCATCTGAGCTATTACATGGTGCTGGCCCAGTACAAGCTGGCCGTCATCATGGAGCGCCACTACGCGCGCTTCCGAGGCGGACGCCAGGCCCATTCCGCCGACTCCGAAAACTTCGTCCTCCGCCTGGCCGCCAAGGCCGGCGAGATGGCGCGCGGCCAAGCCTAGGGAGGAAAGCCCATGGTCGATTTCAGCATCGCGCCCGAGTTCGAGGAAAAGCTCGACTGGGTCCGTCGCTTCGTCGCCGAGGAGGTCGAGGCGATGGACCTGGTGTTCGACCAGATGAGCGCGCCCTACGACCGGAAAAACCAGGCGGCGAGGGCGGCGCTGGCCCCGCTCCAGGCCGAGGTCAAGCGGCGAGGCCTCTGGGCGGCGCACCTGCCGGCCCATGACGGCGGCGCCGGGGTCGGCCAGGTCAACCTGCTGTATCTGAATGAGATCCTCGGCCGCACCGACTGGGGCCCGGTGGTGTTCGGCTGCCAAGGGCCCGACAGCGGCAATTCCGAGATCCTGGCCGCCTTCGGCACGCCCGAGCAGAAGGCGCGCTATCTGCGGCCGCTGGTGGCGGGCGAGGTCTATTCCTGCTTCTCGATGACCGAGCCGACCGGCGGCGCCGATCCCACGCGGCTGAGGACCCGCGCCGTCCAGGACGGCGACCACTGGGTGATCACCGGCGACAAGTGGTACGCCAGCCACGCCCAGTACGCCGACTTTATCATCGTGGCGGCGGTGACCGATCCGGACGCCCAGCCTCACCAGCGCAACACCCTGTTCATCGTCCCCCGCGACACGCCGGGCCTGGAGATCGTCCGCGAGGTCGGCTTCTTCGGCGAGCCCGAGGGCGTGGGCGGCCATCCCTATATCCGCTTCGACGGCCTTCGCCTGCCCGACAGCGCGCGGTTGGGCGGGCGAGGGCAGGGCTTCGCGGTGGCCCAGGCGCGGCTGGGCGGCGGCCGCATCCATCACGCCATGCGCGCCATCGGCCTCTGCCAGCAGCTGATCGACATGATGACCGAACGCGCTGTCAGCCGCGAGGTGGCCGGCGGCAGGCTGATCGACCTGCAGAGCGTGCAGAACGACCTGGCGTCCAGCGCCATCGCCCTGCGCCAGTTCCGGCTGCAGGTGCTGCACGCGGCCTGGATGTTCGACGCCGGCCTGGGCCACGGTCGCGAGGGCCGCCTGGCCGTGGCGATGGTCAAGGTCGCTACCGCCGACATCACCAAGGACATCGTCTGGAAGGCCATGCACCTGCACGGCGCCCTCGGCGCGTCGAACGAGATGGCGTTCGGCAAGTATCTGGGGCTGGCGGCGATGTTCGGCATCGCCGACGGGCCCACCGAGGTGCACCTGGCGTCGGTGGCCAAGGCCCTGGCGCGCGACGTCGAACCGCATGTCGGCTTCTTTCCGAGCGGCCATTTGCCCAGTCGGCGAGCGGCGGCGCGCGCCAAGCTGGCGTCCTATCTGGAGGCGGCGGCGTGAGCGGCCTGGACCTGACGGGCAAGGTGGCCCTGATCACCGGCGGCACCCGCGGCCTGGGCCGCGCCATGGCCCTGGGCTTCGCCCGGGCCGGGGCTGACGTCATCGTCTCCAGCCGCAAGCCGGAGGCCTGCGAGGCGACCGCCGCCGAGATCACGGGCCTGGGCCGCCGCGCCGCGGCCCTGCCCTGCAATGTCGGGCGCTGGGACGAGGTCGGCGCGCTGGCGGAAGCGGCCTGGGCCGCGTTCGGTCGCCTCGACGTGCTGGTCAACAACGCCGGCCTGTCGCCGGTCGCGCCCTCCAGCGTCGAGACCAGCGAGGCGCTGTTCGACAAGGTGGTGGCGGTCAACTTCAAGGGGGCCTTTCGCCTGACCGCCCTGGTCGGGGCGCGGATGGCCGCCGGAGCGGGCGGCAGCATCATCAATGTCTCGTCGATCGGCGCCTTGAAGCCCTCGCCGTGGATCGCGCCCTATGCCGGGGCCAAGGCGGCGCTGAACGCCATGTCCATCGCCCTGGCCCAGGAGTTCGCGCCCAGGGTCCGCGTCAACGTCATCTCTCCTGGCGGCTTCCTGACCGACATCGCCGGCGAATGGGCCACGGAGGCGGAGGCGCGGCGGAGCACGGCGCTGAACCGCTGGGGCGACCCGGACGAGATCGTCGGCACGGCGCTCTATCTGGCGTCCGACGCTTCAAGCTACACCACGGGCGCGAACATCCGCGTCGACGGCGGCTCCTTCTGGGACCGCAAGACCGGAGCAGACCCATGAACCTGGACGGCAAGGTCGCCATCGTCACCGGCGCGGCGGGCGGCATCGGCCTGGCGATCGCGCGGCGCTACGCCCGCGACGGGGCTCGCGTCGTGGTGACCGACCTGCAGGCCGAGCGCGGCGAGCACGAGGCGCTGGCCATCCGGACGGCGGGCGGCTGGGCGCGTTTCATGGCCTGCGACACCGCGGACGAGGCGGCCGTCGAGACCTTGGTCGAGACGGTCGAGACCGAAGTCGGTCCGATCGACCTCGCCGTCTGCTCGGCGGGGATCAGCAAGGGCGGCCAGCCCTTCTACGACACGACCCTGGAAGACTTCACCAAGGTCCTGTCCGTCAACCTCGTGGGACCGTTCATCGTCGGCAAGGCCGTGGCGCGTCGGATGATCGCCAGCGGCGTCAAGGGGGCGATCATCCACATTTCGTCCGTCGGCGCGGTGCTGGGGGTCGAAACCTCGCCGGCCTATTGCACCAGCAAGGGCGGGCTTTCGATGCTGACCAAGGTCATGGCCCTGGCGATGGCCAGGCACGGCGTGCGGGTCAACGCCATCGGTCCGGGACCGACCTGGTCGCCGATGACGGAGGCGGCCCTGGACCAGCCCGCCATCGACATGATGCTGTCGCGCACGCCGCTGGGCCGCTTCGCTGAGGCCGATGAGGTGGCCGGCGTCGCCGCGTTCCTGGCCAGCGAGGATTCCTCCTACATCACCGGCCAGACGCTCTATGCCGACGGGGGCCGTCTGGCCTTGAACTACGTGGTCTCCAAGCCGGCCTGATCGTCGGCCGGGACCGACGCCAGCAGCAGGCCCAGAAGGTCGGGCAGCACGGCCTCGAGCCGGGCGCGGCGCTCAGGATCGAGATTGGCGATCGCCCAGTATTCCGGCGGCGCCTGGTTTTCGATGATGTCGGTCATCCGGCGATTGCCCTCGGGGGTCAGCTTGACGATGACGCCGCGGCGATCCTCGGGATTGGGTCTTCGGGCGACATAGCCCAGCGCCTCCAGCCGCGCGATCGGCTTGGCCAGGCCGGGCAGGGTGACCCAGTGGGCGCCTTGAAGCTGGCTTGGCGAAGCCTCGAACGGCGGTCCGAACCGCTTCAACGCGCCCAGGATCGCGACTTCGGCGTGGGTGAGGCCGTTGGCGGCCGCCACCCGGTCGACCGACCGCTGCACCAGCTGGCCCAGCTGCAGCAGCTGCCAGCGCACGGTGGCCGCGAAAGGATCCAGCTGCGGCCACACCTCCAGCCCGCCGACCAGCGCGTCGTGTCCGGGGACCTCGTCGACGGTTCGGGGCGGCGGATGGACGATGGTCTGGCTCATGGGCTCCTCGCCATGTTGCGGCGCCGCGATCGCGGACGCGATGAGCCGCGTCGCCGACAACGGAGAGGTTCGCCCAGTCCGCCGAAAAATACTACACCAGTTTAGTAAATCGCCCGGGAGAGGCCAGATGCTGGATGCGTTGATACGGATCGCCAAGTCGGCCGGAGACGTGATCCTCGACCTCTACGCCCGCCAGGACGTGGGCGTCAGCGTCAAGGGCGACGGCTCGCCGGTCACCCTGGCCGACGCCGCGGCCGAAGCCGTGATCCTTCGCGCCCTGGCCGAGCAGTTCCCCGATATACCGGTCGTCTCGGAGGAAGCCGCCGAAGCCGGCGAACTTCCGGACGTCGGCGATCGCTTCTTCCTGGTCGACCCGCTGGACGGCACCAAGGAGTTCATCAGCCGCAACGGCGAGTTCACCGTCAACATCGCCCTGGTGGAAGACGGTCAGCCGTGCGTCGGCGTGGTCTATGCGCCGGCGCTGGGCGTCATCTATGCCGGGGCGGGCGGGGCCGCACGGACCAGCGTGCTGGACGCCGACGGCGCGTTCGGACCCTGGACGCCGCTCGAGGCCGGCCGACCCTCCGCCGCCGGCCTGCGCGTCGTCGCCAGCCGCAGCCACATGGGGGCGGAGACCAGCGACTATCTGGCCCGGTTCGACGTTGTCGACCTGGTGTCGGCGGGCTCGTCGCTGAAGCTGTGCAAGGTGGCCAGCGGCGAGGCCGACCTCTATCCGCGCTTGGGGCGGACCATGGCCTGGGACATCGCCGCCGGCGACGCGGTGCTCAGGGCGGCGGGCGGCATGGTCCGCTGCCTGGAAGGCAAGCCGTTCAGCTACCGCCTGTCGCGCGTGCCGGGCGACAGCGCCTTCGCCAACCCCTGGTTCGTGGCCTCGGGAGCCTTCGATCCAGCCAGCTTGGAAAGGGCGACGGCATGACGATGAACGCGCCGATCAACACCGCCGCGATGGCCCTGTCGGCTGCGCGTCTGACGCATTTGCAGCGACTGGAGGCGGAGAGCATCCACATTCTTCGGGAGGTGGCGGCCGAGTGCGAGAAGCCGGTGATGCTGTATTC
>NZ_LMFX01000043.1:0-8362 GCF_001426985.1 Caulobacter sp. Root1472
TGATGGTAAGCTCGCCCATGGGCGCCTCCCTCGAGTGAAGTTCAACACACCTCACTCTGGCACGTAGATGCCGTCGGGGGGCGTCCACCCCATCACCCTGGGCTGACGTTCTCAATCTCGGTTTCTTGGCGGTAGCGGCCAAGAAACGCACGCCGGGCCCTCTAGCCGCCCGCCTTCACCGCGTCGTACGACCGGGTCGCGCTGGCCTGGCCGACGGCGGCGCGCAGCCAGGCCAGGTTGTTGTCGACCGACTCCGGCGGCAGGTCCTGGCGGGCCAGCCTCTCGGCCTCGTCGAGGCGCCCCTGCAGCCCGATCACCAGGGCCAGGTTCTGGCGCACCTGGATGGTGGCGGTGGGCAGGGCCGTCGCCTGGCGCAGAAGCTTCTCCGCGCCGGGTAGGTCGCCGGTCGAGGCCAGGTGCATGGCCAGGTTGGCCAGGGGGACCGCCTCGGCCGGAGCCAACGCCACGGCCTGGCGATGGGCGGCCAGGGCCTCGTCGTCGCGCTTGGCCTGCTCGTAGGCCACGCCCAGCAGCGACAGGGGCCGCCAGTCGCGCGGCTGCAGGGCGGCGGCCTTGCGGCCGGGTTCGATGGCGTAGAAGCCCTGGCCGCGCGCCACGTTGGCCCGCGCCGCCTCCATCAGGGCGTCGTAGCTGTCGGGGGCGACGATCAGCACGCGGGCGGCCGCGTCGGCCGCCTCGTCATAACGGCCCAGGGCGCGCAGGGCCTGGGACAGGCCCACGCCGGCCTCGATGTCGCGACCATCGCGCTCGACCTCGTTCGACCAGAAGGCCATTCGGGTCAGGGGATCGGCCCGCTGGACCTCGGCCCGTTCGGCGGGCGTGGCCTTGCGCGGCGTCTCAGGCGCGGCGGCGGAGGGCGCGGCGACCGGAGCGGATGGCGCGGGCTTGTCGGCGGCATGGGCCGGCGCCGCCATCCACACGCCGGACGCGAGCAGGGGGCCAAGAACGGTTGCGAGGAGCGCGCGCTTGCGACACATGAAGAAGGATCTCCCGACGGTCCCGCATCCTCGCGCGCGGCCCTCAAGGAATCGTTAAGCATAATTTTCACCCTCAAGGGCGCGTCCATGTCGGAACCGATCATCGCCTCCTCCTCCCGCTCGTCCGAGGACGGCCCGCCGACGCCCATCCACTGCCTGTACGAGGCCGAACTGGCCGCCTTCGTCGAGGCGCGTCCGAGCTTCGTGAAGGGCTTCGTGGCCCTGGAGGACTTCAAGGCCAAGGCCGGCCAGGTGCTGGTTCTGCCGACGCCGCAAGGGGCCGTGGACCGCGTGCTCCTGGGCCTGGGGACCCGCGACAAGGCCGAGGCCATGCTGTTCCGCGCCCTGCCGGCCCGACTGCCGGCCGGCGACTACCGCCTGGCGGCGATCCCCGACGGCCTCGACCCCGGCCAGGTCGCCCTGGCCTTCGCCCTGGGCGCCTACAAGTTCGACCGTTACCGGCCCCGCGCGGGGGACGAGCCGCGACGACTGGTCGCGGACGAAACCGTCGATCTGGACGAGGTCCACGCCGTGGCCCACGCCTGCGCCCTGGCCCGCGACATGGTCAACACCCCGGCCAACGACATGGGGCCGCTGCAGATCGAGACCATCGCCCGCGAGATCGCCGAGCGGTACGGCGCCACTCTGGAGGTGATCCTCGGCGACGACCTGCTGGAAGCCAACTATCCCGCCGTCCACGCCGTCGGCCGCGCCGCCGTCCCGGCCCGCGCGCCGCGGATGCTGGAGCTGACCTGGGGCGATCCGGCCCACCCGCGCGTCGCGCTGATCGGGAAGGGCGTGGTGTTCGACACCGGCGGGTTGGACATCAAGCCCTCGTCCGGCATGCGGCTGATGAAGAAGGACATGGGTGGCGCCGCCCACGCCCTGGCCCTGGGCCGGATGGTGATGGCCGCCGGCTTGCCGGTGGCCCTGAGCGTGCTGGTCCCGGTGGTGGAGAACGCCATCGCCGGCGACGCCATGCGGCCCGGCGACGTCCTGGCCACCCGCGCCGGCCTGACCGTCGAGGTCGGCAACACCGACGCCGAGGGCCGGCTGATCCTGGCCGACGCCCTGACCCGGGCCGCCGAGCTGGAGCCGGCCCTGACGATCGACCTGGCCACCCTGACCGGCGCGGCCCGCGTGGCCCTGGGGCCGCAGGTCATCCCATTCTACACCCCCGACGACGACCTGGCCCTGGAGATCGAGGAAGGCGCGCGCGAGGCCTCCGACCCCGTCTGGCGCATGCCCTTGTGGGAGGGATACAGGGAGGCGGTCGAGAGCGACATCGCCGACCTAAAGAATGATCCCGACGCCTGGGCCCAGGCCGGCTCGATGACCGCGGCCCTGTTCCTGCAACGCTTCGCCCCCACCACCGGGTCCTGGGTCCATTTCGACATCTTCGCCTGGAACCCCAAGGGGCGGCCGGGCTTCGCGTCCGGCGGCGAGGCCCAGGTGATCCGGGGCCTCTACGGCACGCTGAAGTCGCGGTTCCCCAAGGTCTCGGCATGAGCGGTCCGCGCCCGTACGACCCCCGGGTGACCCTGGCCCGGCCGGACCTGGCCGATCTCGATCTGCAGGGCCTAGTCGCCGCCGAGCGCTACGAGGCCCCGACCCTGCGCCAGGTCGCCGTCCCGACCGCCGCCCTCCGCAAGGCCGCCCACCCGATGGCCGAGCAGTGGGACCAGCTGCTGTTCGGCGAACTGTTCAAGGTGCTGGAGGTGAAGGGCGGCTTCGCCTGGGGCCAGGCGGCGCGCGACGGCTATGTCGGCTTCGTCGCCGAGGACGACCTGGCCGCCCGGGGCGCGCCAGCCACCCATCAGGTGGCGGTCCCGCGCACCTACGCCTTCGCCGAGCCCGACATCAAGTCGCGGCCGGTGGGCCTGTACTCGCAGAACGCCCTTACCGCCATCGAGGCGGCGGAGGGGCGGTTCGCCCGGGGCGAGGGCACGGGCTGGTTCGTCGCCGCCCACCTTCGTCCGGTCGGGGTCGCCCTGGCCGACCCGGTGGCGGTGGCGGAGGGCTATCTGGGCGCGCCCTACCAGTGGGGGGGGCGCGAATCGCTGGGCCTGGACTGCTCGGGCCTGGTGCAGCAGGCCCTGGCGGCCTGCGGCAAGGCGGTCCCCCGCGACACCGACCTGCAGCTGGCGTTCTTCACCCCCGTCGCCGAGGCCGAGCGCCGGCGCGGCGACCTGGTGTTCTGGAAGGGGCATGTGGCCCTGCTGCTGGACGCCGACACCATCCTGCACGCCAACGCCCACCACATGGCCGTGGCGATCGAGCCCCTGGCCGAGGCGGTGGCCCGGATCGAAGCGGCGGGCGGCGGTGGGGTGACGGGGTGGCGGCGGCCCTAGCCTATCGGGTCCATTTGGCCAGCCAGTCCACCATCTGCTGAGGGCGCTTGTGGCGGTCGTCGGTGACGTTGATCAGTTCCTTGCGGTTCCGCAGTTGGCCGCCTTCATCGACGATCAATAGGGCCGGCACGCCTTCCAGGTCGGAGACGCCATAGCGCTCCGGGACCTCCAGATTGCGATCGAAACGGCCGACATCGACCGTGACGACCTCGTAGTGCTGATCGACAAAGGCCCGAACTTCGGGCAGGCGCATGACGCCGGCCAGGATGCGGCAGTCGGGGCACCAGTTGCCGCCCAGGTCGATCAGCAGCAGCTTGTGGGCCGCCTTGGCGCGCTTGGCGGCCGCGGCCACCTCGGCGTTCGCGTCGGCCTTCTCGTCATAGGGATAGGGCAGGGGCGTCGGCAGTTGGGCGGTGCTGCGGATCCCGACCTTCGGAGCCGGAGCCGCCATGCCCGTCACGGGCAAGGCCAGGAGGGCCGTCACGGCCAAGGTGGCGATCTTGCGCATCGAATTCCATCTAAAGGCTAAGCTTGTCGCCTTCGCCTATAGCGGGTGCGCGGGCGCGCGAACAGCCGGCTGGGACTGGATCGCCTACTTCGGCCACTGGGCCAGCCAGTCGGCCAGCGATTGCGGCGTCATGTGGCGGGCGTCGGTCAGGGCGAACAGGGCGTCGGGATTGACCAGCTTGCCCTTGGTGTCGACCACCAGGAAGGTCGGCACGCCGTTCAGCTTGTTGATCCCGTAGCGGGCGGGGATCTGCATGTTGTGGTCGTAGCGGCCGACATTGACGGTCACCACCTCGTAGTGCTTGTCGACGAAGGCCTTGAGGTCGGGCTGCTCGATCATGCCGGCGAACACCCGGCAATCGCCGCACCAGTTGCCGCCCAGGTCGATCAGCACCAGCTTGTGCTTGGCCTTGGCGGTCTTGATCGCCTTGGCCACGTCGGCCTCGGCGTCGGCCTTCTCGTCATAGGGATAGGGCAGGGGCGTGGGCAGGTCGGCCAGCGACTTGAGGGCCACGGTCGGGGCCTTGGCGGCGAAGGCCGAGGCGGGCGCGGCGATCAGCAGGGCGGCGAGGACGGCGGCGGCCAGCGGGCGAGACGTCATGGTCGAACGGTTCCGGTGAAGCGGTGCGGTCCGATACTCTACTCACGGAATGGGGAAAGGCCGCAAGGCAGCTTTGCTGCGGGCGGTTCCATCCGGTCTGGGGGCGCCTGGAAAGGCGGCAAAGAAAAGGCCGCGAAGCGGACTTCGCGGCCTCTTGCCGTTGGTTCGCGCCGGTGGGCTAGCCGCCCGGACGCTGGGCCGCTTCGCCCGAGCCCTTGGTGGCGTTCGGAGCCGGGGTCGGTCCGGTGGCCGCGCCGCCCGCGCCGACGGCGGCCGGAACCGGGGCCGAGCCCGCCGCGGCCGTGCCGGCGGCCGGAGCCTCGCCCGCCGCCGCCGGAGCGGCCGGAGCCGCGCCGGCCGGCTTCGGGGCCGGGATCGGCAGGGACGAGCCCAGGCTGTGCAGATAGGCGATGATGGCGATGCGGTCTTCCTGCTTCTTCAGGCCGACGAAGGTCATCTTGGTGCCCGAGACGTCCTTGCCCGGCGCCTTCAGGAAGGTGTCGAGCTTGTCGTAGTCCCAGACCGGGTTCTTGTTGCCGTACTCGACCATGGCCGGCGAATAGGCGAAGCCGGGGTGGGTGCCGGGCTTGCGGCCGACCACGCCGAACAGGCCGGGCCCGGTGTGGTTCTCGGCGGTGAAGTTGTGGCACGAGGCGCACTTGGCGCTGACGGCCTGGCCGGCGGTGACATTGGCCGGGGTCAGGACGCTGCCCCAGTCGGGCGCGACCTCGGCGGCGGCGCCGCCTTCGCCCGCCTCTTCGGCGACCGCGATCTCGTAGCCGGGCTTCTCAAGCTCGTGCTTGGCGAAAACGATGTCCGACGCTTCCCGCAGACCGAAAATGATCAGGCCGGTCAGCAGCACGCCGCCAGCGATCTTGTTGAACGTCAGGTCGCTCATCTAAAGCCTTACCAGCCTCTTGGGGGCCGTCTGACGACAGGCCCGAAATCCGCGCCCGGAGGTTTCCCCCGCGCGCTCCATGTTGCGCTCGCGTCTCTTACACGCTACCGCCCGGGGCGCAACCGGGCAGCAACGGTTTTGACCCGCAACGGCCTTTCATGAACCCCATCGTCGTCATTCCCGCCCGCATGGCGGCCACTCGCCTCCCGGACAAGCCGCTGGCCGACATCGGCGGCCTGCCCATGATCGTGCGCGTGCTGCGCCAGGCCCAGGCGGCGGGAATCGGGCCGGTGGCGGTGGCGGCCGGCGACGCGGCGATCGTGGAGGCGGTCGAGCGGGCCGGCGGCCGGGCGGTGCTGACCGATCCGGCCCTGCCCTCGGGCTCGGACCGCATCCTGGCCGCTCTCGAGGTGCTGGACCCGGACCGCCGCCACGACGTGGTCATCAACCTGCAGGGCGACATGCCGTTCGTGCAGCCGTCGGTGCTGGGCGCCTGCGCCGACCTGCTGAGCGCCCACCCGGGTTGCGACATCGCCACCGTGGTGGCGCCGGAGGCCTCGCCGGCCGACCGGTCCAATCCCGACGTGGTCAAGGCTGTGCTGGCCATGGAGCAGGACGGCCTGTCGGGCCGGGCGCTCTATTTCACCCGCTCCACCCTCTATGGCGACGCGCCGATCTGGCGCCACATCGGCATCTACGGCTATCGCCGCGCGGCGCTGGAAGCCTTCAACGCCGCTCCGCCCTCGCCGTTAGAGAAGCGCGAGAAGCTGGAGCAGCTGCGGGCCATGGAGCTGGGCCTCAGCCTGCGCGCGGCCGTCGCCGCCGAGGCCCCGATCTCCGTCGACAATCCCTCGGACCTAGAAGCGGCGCGCGCCTATTCGAACCGCAACGGCGCCGCCGGGAAGACCGCATGAGCATCCTCAAGAAGATCGCCTTTCAGGGCGAGCCCGGCGCCAACAGCCACGAGGCCTGCCGCACCTATTTCCCCGACTACGAGGCCGTGCCCTGCGCCACGTTCGAGGAGGCGTTCGAGGCCATCAAGACCGGCGCCTGCCAGCTGGGCATGATCCCGATCGAGAACTCGATCGCCGGCCGGGTCGCCGACGTCCACCACCTGCTGCCGGCCTCGGGCCTGAAGATCGTCGGCGAGCGCTTCAAGCCGATCCGCTTCCAGCTGATGGCCAACAAGGGCGTGACGCTGGACCAGGTGAAGATCGCCTGCTCGATGCCGATCGCGCTCAGCCAGTGCCGCCACAGCCTGAAGAAGCTCGGCCTGGCCCATGAGAGCGCCGGCGACACGGCGGGCGCCGCCAAGGCCCTGGCCCTGAAGCCCGACCCGACCCGCGCCGCCGTCGCTCCCGCCCTGGCCGCCGAGATCTACGGCCTGGACATCCTGGCCCGCGACATCGAGGACGCGCGCAACAACACCACGCGCTTCCTGGTGATGACGGCCGACAGGACGCCCGAACCGCCGCCGTTCACCCATCGCTGCGTGACCAGCTTCGTGTTCAAGGTCCGCAACCTGCCGGCCGCCCTCTACAAGGCGCTGGGCGGCTTCGCGACCAACGGCGTCAACATGACCAAGCTGGAAAGCTACATGGAGGGCGGCCACTTCACGGCGACCTTCTTCTACGCCGAGGTCGACGGCCGCCCCGAGGACCGCAGCCTGGCCCTGGCCTTCGACGAGCTGAAGTTCTTCTCCGAGAAGTTCGAGATTCTGGGCGTCTATCCGGCCGATCCGTTCCGGGACCGGGTGTAGGCCGGGTTGTAATCCGACGCCGCTCCGCTCTAGCTTGGCCTCGGGCGCGTAGTCGCGCCGATGGGGGACAGCATGAAGATCGCGCCGACGGCCTTGGGTGTGGGCGGGGCCGTGTTCCTCGTGGGAGCGATCGGGCTGGGGATCTGGGCTGGCATGCCTGCCAATCCGCTGGCGACGTTGGGCATCCTTGTGCTTTCGGCGGGACCCCTGACCAAGCTGGTCTATCTGCTGCTGACCGGTCTGGGGATCTGTATCGCCGTGCTCGGCGTCATGAGCCTGGCCAAGGGTCGTACGAGCGATCCTTCGCTGCTGTCGCTCCTGAGCCTGCTGCCGCCGGGCGCAGGCCTTTTCGCGACGCTGCTGACGACCCTGTCCATTGTCCGGGCCATGCAGGCGACGCACACTCGCGATCTGTTCGTGATCGCGCCCGGCCTCGCCGAGGCGCTGGCGCCGTTGGGCGTCGGCTTCTTGCTCGGCGCGGTCGCCGCGGCGCTGAAGGCGCGGGCCGCGCCCGCCGCCTGATCCGCTGCCGTCACGGCAAGCTTCGCTAATCGGGCGTTCGGCGCCTAACCTTCCGACCAGGCTCCAATAAAGGAGTCGGGGAGGAATGACGATGAACACGCTGGTCGCGCCGGTAATGGCGCTGGTGGCCTGGTCGCTGGTGATCTGGGTGTGGATGTACGTCCAGCGGTTGCCGGCCATGAGCAAGGCCGGGATCAAGCCGCAGGCGGCGGCCTTTCCCGGGAGCCTGGACGGCCTGCCGGCGCCCGCCCGCCAGGCGGCCGACAACTACAACCACCTGATGGAGCAGCCGACGATCTTCTACGCCGCCGCCCTGGCCATCCAGGTCGCCGGCCATGGCGACGCCCTGGCGGTCGGGCTGGCCTGGGCCTTCGTGGGCCTGCGGGTGCTGCACAGCCTGATCCAGGTCAGCGTCAACATCGTGCTGCTGCGCTTCCTGGCGTTCTCGGCCGGGACGCTGGTGCTGGCGTGGATGGTGGCGCGGGAGCTGGCGAAGCTGTTCGGAGGCTGACGTCCAAGAAGGCCCTCCCCGTGGGGGAGGCGATCGCGCAGCGATCGGTGGGGGGAGGCTTGGGCTCGAAGATCCATGATCTGGCCGCCTGCCGATCACTCCCCCCACCGTCGGCTTCGCCGACACCTCCCCCACAGGGCAGGGCTATCGCATATGACCCAGGAGTGAGAGCAGGAAGGTTTCATCCCAGCCGGCGCGCTTGATCTTGGTCTTGA
>NZ_LMFX01000044.1:0-8302 GCF_001426985.1 Caulobacter sp. Root1472
CGTGGACCGACGCCTACAACCTTGCCCGCCCACACGCCGGCATCAAAGGTCTCACACCCTGGCAGCGTGTGAACAACCTTCTTGGAAACGACACCTAGCGCCCGCCGGTCGAGCCGAAGCCGCCCGCGCCGCGCGCCGTCTCGTCCAGGCTGGTCGTCAGGCCCCACGAGGCCTGGACCACCGGGGCGATCACCAGCTGGGCGATGCGGTCGCCGCGGCGGATGGTGAAATCCTCCTCGCCCAGGTTGATCAGGATCACCTTCACCTCGCCGCGATAGTCGCTGTCGATGGTGCCGGGCGTGTTCAGGCAGGTGACGCCGGCCTTGGCCGCCAGGCCCGAGCGCGGCCGCACCTGGGCCTCGAAGCCCAGCGGCACGGCGAAGGCCAGGCCCGTGGGGACCATGAACCGCGCGCCCGGCTTCAGCACCAGGGGCGCGTCCTCGGCCACCGCCGCCCGCAGGTCCATGCCGGCCGCGCCGTTGGTCTCGTAAGCGGGCAGGGGCAGGCCCTCGGCGTGGGCCAGCTGGACGACGGGAATGTGCGGTGCGGTCATGAAAGGCTCGCTGTCAGGTCTTGGGCTATGCGTTGGGCGAGGTCGCGGGCCACCGAATCCTTGGCGGCACGGGTCCAGCGTTCGGTCCTGTCCTTGGAGATCAGCAGGACGGCGTTCTCGTCGCCGCCCATTACGCCGGGTTCGGTGACGTCGTTGGCGATGATCCAGTCGCAGCCCTTGCGGGCCAGCTTGGCGCGGGCGTGGGCCTCGACGTCGTTGGTCTCGGCCGCGAAGCCGATCACCAGCTTCGGGCGCCTCGGCCCGGAGGCCGAAAGCGTCGCCAGAATGTCCGGGTTCTCGACGAAGGTCAGGGCCGGCGGCCCGCCCTTGTCCTTCTTCAGCTTGGTCCCGAACACCTCGTCGATGCGCCAGTCGGCGACCGCGGCCACGAACACCCCCACGTCGGCGGGCAGGGCCGCCTGGCAGGCGGCCAGCATGTCGCGGGCGGTCTCGACGTCGATGCGGTCCACGCCGATCGGGGTGGGCAGGGCCACGGGGCCGCTGACCAGGGTGACCCGCGCGCCCAGCTTGGCCAGGGCCCCGGCGATGGCGTAGCCCTGGCGGCCACTGGAGCGGTTGGTGATCCCCCGCACCGGGTCGATCGGCTCGAAGGTCGGGCCGGCGGTGACCAGGGCGTGCTTGCCGGCCAGCGGCCCGCCTTTGAAGAATTGCGCGGCGGGCCCCTTCAAGGCGTCCATGATCGCCTCGAAGATCACGGGCGGCTCGGCCAGGCGGCCCGGGCCGAACTCGCCGCAGGCCATGGCCCCCTCGTCGGGCCCGACGAACAGAACGCCGTCGGCCTTCAGCGTGGCGACATTGCGCTGGGTCGCCGGGTGCAGCCACATCCGCACGTTCATGGCCGGAGCCATCAGCACGGGTTTGTCGGTCGCCAGCAGGGTGGTGGACGCCAGGTCGCCGGCCAGGCCGTGGGCGGCCTTGGCGATCAGGTCGGCGGTGGCCGGAGCCACCACCACCAGGTCGGCCGAGCGCGACAGCTCGATATGGCCCATCTCGGCCTCGTCGGTCAGCGAGAACAGCTCGCTATAGACCTTGTCCTCGGCCAGCGCCGACAGCGACAGGGCGGTGACGAATTCGGCGCCGGCCTTGGTGAGGATCGGCCGCACGGCCACGCCGGCCTTGCGCAGCAGGCGCGTCAGCTCCAGCGCCTTGTAGGCGGCGACGCCGCCCCCGACGATCAGAAGAACCCGCTTCCCGGTCATGTCATCGGCCTCCGGCGCATCTGGCTCCAGGCGCATAGAGCGACGCGGCGTCCAGCGTAAGCCCCATATGCAAAAAAGCTTAACGGGGACTCGACATCCGTTCTGTCTTCGTTCTTACACTCAAAAGTAGAGGAAACATTCGGAGATCGATCATGACGGTACGGTGCGCGTCCTGGTTTCCGGTCCTGGCGGCCGCGGGCCTGGCCCTGGGTCTCGCCGGCTGCGACGGCGGCGCCTCCGCCGTGAAGGCGCCCAAGGCGGGCGACGTGGCCTCGGCCGCGCAACCGGCGTCCGACCGCGACGCGCCGTCCTATGGTGGCGGCGCCTACGACAGCGCGCCGGTCCGGCCCGACCCGCGCGACGCTCCGGTCCGCAAGGTGGCGGGCAAGCCGATGTGGGCGGCCAACCGCACGCGAACGGCCGAGGAGAACGCCCAGCGCGGGTTCGAACGCTACGGCGCCGATTTCGCCTCCGCCGATGTCGACGACTATGTCCGCAAGACCCACGCCTTCGTCGCCCATCCGCCCGCCGGGGCCGAAACCCTGACGCGCGCCAATGGCGACACCCTGATCTACGATCCCAAGGCCAATATCTTCGCGGTGGTCACCAAGACCGGCGCGCCGCGCACGATGTTCAAGCCCGACGACGGCGCGACCTATTGGGCCACGCAGAAGACCGGCCAGGCGCGGCGGACGGCGGCGGCGCGGGATCGATCGGCCAGCACCGACAGCTAGGGCGTTCCCCACAAGCACGCCCTGGGGGAGGCGCCGGGGCGAGGGCAGGGCGCGACCGGCGCCGCCTCGCCTCGTCACCCCGGTCGGCCTGGGGGGCGTCCGGGACCCAGGGGCGGTGCGCAACGCCCCTGGGTGAGCTTGCGGAATGTTGAATGCCCCGGCCTTCGTCAGGCGGCGCTGGGCATGACAGCTTTTTTGGCCTCGGCAATCCGTGGAGCGATGGCTCCGCGCCCCCGAGAGGCGAGAGGCGAGAGGCGAGAGGCGAGAGGAGCCGTGTGGCGGTGGGAAGGTGACGCCGCTCATGGCTTGCCGGCTGCGCGGTGCGGCGCGGCGAGCTTCGTTTTCCCGGCCCTCGCTTCCCAGCCCTGGCGTTCCGGCCCCGGCGTTCCGCGCCGTCATAGGGCGACAGCTCCGCTGCATGGGCCTCTCTAGGTGGACCCCATACCCGCCACGAACAGCCCCGCCGCGAAGGCCAGGGTCGCCACCGCCGCGCCGGCCAGGAACCACAGCAGCGGCCGGGCGGCGCGCGGCTGGACCACGGCGACCGTCGGAGCCGCCGGCGTCTCGGCCAGGCGGGCCAGGGCCTTGATCGCCCGCACGGCCTCGTCGGCGAAGTCGCGGACCTTGGCGGCCGGTGACAGTTCGCGGGCGATCCAGCGGCGCACCACTGGGTCGGCGGCCGCCCACAGGTCGTGGGTCGGGTCGATACGGCGGGCCACGCCCTCGACCGTGACCATGGTCTTCTGCAGCAGCACCAGTTCCGGCCGCAGGGCCATGTCGAACAGGGCGGTGATCTCGAACAGCTGGGCCAGCAGCTTGCCCATCGACACGTCGCTGGCGTCGCGGCCGAACACCGGCTCGCCCACCGCCCGCAGGGCCTGGGCGAAGGCGTCGCGATCCTGGTGGGCGGGCACGTAGCCGGCCTCGAAATGGATCGCCGCCACGCGCGGATAGTCGCGATTGAGGAAACCGTACAGGATCTCGGCCAGGTACTTGCGCTCGGCCGGGCCCAGGCGCCCCAGGATGCCGTAGTCGACCGCGACGATCGCGGCCCCCTCGCCCTGAACCGGGGCGCTGACGAACAGGTTGCCCTCGTGCAGGTCGGCGTGGAACAGGCCGTGGTCCAGGGCCTGGGCCAGGAAGCCGCGCGTCACCGCCTCGGCCAGGGCCTTGCGGTCCAGGCCCGGCTGTTCCAGGGCCGCGGGGTCGGACAGGGCCAGGCCCGGCGCCCAGGTCAGGGTCAGGAACCGCTTGCCGACGCCGTCCCACACCACGTCGGGCGCGCGCATGTAGGGGTCGCGCTTCATGGCCTCGCCCAGTTCGGCGCAGCCGGCGGCCTCGAAGCGCAGGTCCAGCTCCAGGTCCAGGGCCCGGATCACCACCTCGACGAACTCGCGCGGCCGCAGCCGGCGGGCCGCCGGGACCAAGCGCTCGGCCAGGCTGGCGGCCAGGCGCAGGGCGGCGCTGTCGCGCGCCACCTGGCGCTCGACGCCGGGCCGCAGCACCTTGACCGCCACGGGCGTGCCGTCCAGCAGGGTCGCGGCATGGGCCTGGGCCAGGGAGGCGGCGGCGATCGAGGCGTCGAAGCGGGCGTAGAGGGTGTCCAGCGGCGCGCCCAGGCCGCGCGCGACCTCGGCCTTGGCCACCTCCAGCGGGAAAGCCGGCAGGCGGTCCTTCAGGTGAGACAGGTCTTCGGCGAACGCCGCGCCGAAGATGTCGGCGCGGGTGGACAGGAACTGGCCCATCTTGATGGCGGCGGGGCCCTCGCGCTCCAGCACCCGCGCCAGGCGTTCGCCCGGCCGGCCCTTGCGGGCGGCCGAGCCGGCGAACAGGCGCAGGACTCGTCCCGCCAGCCGCGCCGACGGCGGCAGGATCGGCTCGACCTCGCGCGGGACCAGGGCGTCGGCCCGGGCCAGGGCCCAGCCGGTGGCGACCAGGCGCAGACAGGCGGCGACCCGGCTCATGCGGCGAAGGTCTCGATCGGCAAGCGACGGGCAGGCGGGAAAAGGCTCATGTCCCGGCCTGAAAGCCCGCTCCGCGCGCTCCGGTCAAGGCCGCTTTCGCCGTCGACCGGCCGCGCCTCGCGAAAAGCGGCGCGGGAAACCCTTGCCGGGAAGCAATGAAGCGGGTGTTCGGCCCTCGGCAGCCGATCAAACGTCTGCTCCAAGGGCAGGCCTTCGGGAAGGCGCGCTTTAGGCGCTGTCGACGGTCAGGCGTTGGCGTACAGGCACCGCCCTCGTCCTTCGACAGGCTCAGGATGAGGGCTACTGGTAGGGCGGTCGAGTAGAATTCCTCATCCTGAGCTTGTCGAAGGACGGGGAATTCGGCCCAAGATCGTCAATTATCAACAGGGCGTAGGGGGCCATAGCGTGGGCGCGGTAGTCCATCTCTACCGAATTCCGCGCCCCAACGCTTTCCACGCCGGATATCCCGGAGTGACTCCGGAGCCGCCGGCGACACGGCGGCCTGACAGCCGTCGGCGAGCGCGAAGCTTCAGGCTCCGGCGCTCGCTGCCGCGTTCTCGATCAACAGTCTGGCCGCATCGCGGTTCGCCTCCGCCACGAGCGGGTCGCGGGTCGATTGCGCCATCACGATCGCGCCCTGGATCAGCGACAGGATCTGCATCACGGTCCTTTCAGGCCTGTTCAGGCCCAAGGGCTCGACGAGCGCGGCGACAAGGTCGTGCAGGCCCTTGAAATAGGCGGTGATGGTCGCCTGGACGTCCGGGACGTCGGCGTCCGGTCCGAACTCGGCCATGCCCTTGACGAAAGGACAGCCGCGGAAGGCCGGCGAGCGGAAGGGCCCGTCCAGCGCGTCAAAGATGGCCAGGATGCGCTCCGACGGAGACAGGCCGGGGTCTTCCGTCGCGGTTTCGAGCATCTGGAACCAGAGGGCGCTCTTGTGGCGCAGGTAGGTGGCCACGAGGTCAGCCTTCGACGGAAAGTGCTTGTAGAACGTCATCTTGGCCACGCCGCTTTCGGCGATGATGCGGTCGATCCCCACGGAGTGGACGCTGAACCGATAGAACAGGTCCGACGCCGTTTTCAGGATCCGCTCTCGCGGGGCGAGGGCGGCCAGCGGTTGCGTCTCCAGGTCCGCGAACCCCGTCACCTCGGCCATGTCCATCCTCGCGCCTCGAACCATCCGCTCACAAACAGACTAGTCTGTCTATTTACGCTTGGCAAAGACAGACAGATCTGTCTATCTAGTCTGCGACACTCCCTCGAATGGAAAGACAAGATCGATGAGCGGAAAAATTGTCGTGGTGACCGGCGCCAGCAGCGGGTTCGGAAAGCTGACGGCCCTGGAGCTTGCGCGGCGAGGGCACGTCGTGGTGGCGACCATGCGCGACGTCGGCGGGCGAAACGACCCAGTCCGGCGCGAGCTCCTTGAGGCGGCGAAGGCGGGAGGCCATGCGCTGCAGGTCCTCGAAATGGACGTCGCCGACGAGGCGTCGGTCAATTCGGCGATCGACCAGGTCATCAAGCGGCACGGAAGGATCGACGTGCTGGTCAACAACGCGGGCGTCATGGCCGTCGGGGTCACCGAAGCCTATACGGTGGCCGACATCGAACGGCAGTTCGCGGTCAATTTCTTCGGCGCCGTGCGGGCCGACCGCGCTGTCCTGCCGCACATGCGGGCCGCCGACGGCGGGCTTCTCGTCCACGTCACGTCCCTGATGGGACGCGTGGTCGCCCCTTTCTTCGGCGTCTATTCCGCCAGCAAGTTCGCGCTCGAGGCGCTGGCCGAAGCCTATCGCTACGAACTGTCGAGCTTCGGGATCGACTCGGTCGTCGTCGAGCCGGGGCCGTTTCCCAGCAACCTTCTCCCGTCCAGTCCCGAGCCCTCCGACCGGGGCGTGCTGGCGGCCTATGGCGAGGTCGCGGCGATCCCCGGCCAGATCAAGGCCCACGCCGGCGACGGCGACGATCCGGCCAATCCGCCCCGTCCCCAGCGGGTCGCCGACGCCATCGCCCGGCTGGTCGAGGCCACGGACCGGCGGCCGTTGCGGACCGTCGTCATGCCCGAGGGCCTGGATTTCGGCGTCGAACAGCTGAACGCGGCCGTCGCCCCGATCCAGAACGGCTTGCTCGGCGCCATGGGCATGTCGAGCATGATCTGAAGCTCCGGGGCGGCGGGTAGCGCCTACCGCCGCCCGGCGCCTACCCGTCAGAGCGCCGCGCCAGCCCGCGACGGTGAACGCACCAGGCGGGTTGAAGTGCGCGCCAAGGGCATTATCTAGAGCGCTAGACAATTGTGCGCTAGGAACCGGACGTGACACGTAGCACGGCGACCCAACTCTCCTTCTCGCTCCACAGCGCGGCGAACCGCATGGTGCGCCTGCACAAGCCGATCCTGGAGCCGCTGGGGCTGACCTTCCCCCAATACCTGGTCGTCCTGGAGCTGCTGGACGGCGGGCCGCGCACCGTGGGCGCCCTCGGCGCCGCCCTGGACATGGACACCGGGACCATCACCCCCCTGGTCAAGCGCCTGGAAGCGGCGGGGCGGGTCAGCCGCACCCGCGACTCCACCGACGAGCGCCGGGTCATGGTCGACCTGACGCCAGGCGGGCGTTCTCTGGAGGCGGCGGTCCGTGGCGTCACCGGACAGATCAAGACCGCGTGCCAACTGACCGATGAAGGTCTCGACGACCTTCGACGCACCCTCGACGCGCTGGCGATCGCGCCTCGAGGCCTGACGGCGCCTGATGCGCCGGCTGACACCCTCCACCTTGCGGAAAGAGACAACATGAAGATCGGCGTCATCGGTACGGGCAACATCGGCGGCGCGCTCGCCGGCAAGCTGCGCGCGGCGGGCCACGAGGTTCGCGTCGCCAACTCGCGCGGCGTGGAGGGCGTGCGCGCCTTCGCCGACAAGGTCGGCGCGACGCCGGTCGACATACGGGGCGCGGTCGAGGGCGTGGACGCGGTCATCCTCTCCATCCCGTTTCCCGCCGTGGCCGACCTGCCGAAGGACCTGTTCGACGGCTTGCCGCCGGCCGCGCCGGTGATCGACACCGGCAACTACTATCCGGGTCTGCGCGACCCCCAGATCGCCGAAATCGACGACGGAATGGTGGAAAGCGTCTGGGTGTCGCGCCAGATCGGCCGCCCGGTCGTCAAGGCGTTCAACAACATCCTGGCCTATTCCCTGGCCGAGCTGGGTCGTCCCCTCGGCGCGAGCGACCGTCTGGCCGTCGCCGTCGCCGGCGACGATCCGGACGCCAAGGCCCTCGTCGCCGGCCTGGTCAACGACGTCGGCTTCGACCCCGTCGACGCCGGCCCCCTGGCCGAGTCCTGGCGCCAGCAGCCCTCGACGCCGGTCTATTGCTGCGACTGGAACGCGCAGGAGACCCGCGACGCCCTGGCCCTGGCCCGGCCGGGGGAGGCCCCGGCGAAGCGCGACGCGATGATGGAGACCCTTGCGAAGCTTGGGCCAAGCCCCACCCACGCCGACATCGTGGCGTCCAACCGCGTCGTGAACGCCCCGACCTAGGCGGAGGCGGAGCGCGCGAGCCCCTCAGACCCGCGTCGGCCCTGACCCTGGGCTATGGACCGTTGACGATCTTGGACCGAATTCCTCGTCCGTCGACAGGCTCAGGGCGAGGATTTCTACTCAGCCGCCCTGCCAGTAGCCCTCATCCTGGGCTTGTCGAAGGACGAGGGCGTCGCCTCACCACCCTACGCCCAACCGGGCCTAGATGTCGTTTCCAAGAAGGTTGTTCACACGCTGCCAGGGTGTGAGACCTTTGATGCCGGCGTGTGGGCGGGCAAGGTTGTAGGCGTCGGTCCACG